>JBDKUB010000265.1:0-2074 GCA_039679915.1 Anaerolineaceae bacterium | reverse complement strand
TCTTTCTTCAAATGCTGCGATGTCTTCCGCGTCTTCTGCAAGAGACTCCCTAATAGCATCATTGACTAACTTTGATAAAGACTGAGCTGTTTCAACAGCCTTCAATCTAAGTGCTTTGTGTAATTCTGGGTCTAAATATACAGTCGCTCTCGTAGCCGCAGTTCTCATAATATTACCTCCTTAACGTTGTGTCACTATATCACCATAGCGTTATTATGGCAACTGTTTTATAGCGAACGCAGACATCAGCGGGAGGCGCAGCCCGCCGATCCGGTTCATGCGGTTGGGTGGTGTAGCGTGACTCATGCTTATCTCGACCCGTCTATCCCTGTTAGGATTGCTCCCACAATCGCCGGAGCACCAACCAACCCCATGGCTATTTTTTGAAAAACAAACCCTGCATGGTCCTGGGATAGGAGGAACCCGAGGTGGAGTAAGCCGATGGCAGTTACCACATTGACCACGCAGGTGAAAACTATTTGCGATTTAGGTGCGTGCATGGCTTGAAACATATGCGTGAGTAGTTTAATAGAAAGGCTGGAAATCAACCAACCTGCGATTACTGCAAGCACGGTTACAGTGCTGACATAGTTGTCCTTCAAAAAAAACGTGATGGAAATAGGCGGGAGACTATTGCCAATTACCGCTCCCCAGACGCCGGCAATCATTGCAGCAGAGATTTTGAGACGACTGCGATTGAAGCTTGAAGATATCGAAGAATACGTACCCGCCTTCTTGCTTGAATATGCGTCCACCCATGAGCCAATCAAGAAACCGCATATAAGAACAAGTCCGGCACCACCAATGTGCATAGCAGATGCCTTGAAACCATATCCTTTTTGAATCCATAGGACAAGCGGAGCCAGGGGGCCACTCATAACCATGGCCAAAAGCAGGAGAGGGGATCTATAGTCCTGGATACGAGGTGGAAATCCCTTCAAACCTATGTAAACACCCATCAAAAACGATACCAAACAAAGATAGGTGTATACGGCCGCAATGGCTATCATAATTGAACCGAAGGTATCGAGGTTTCAGCGGTCATATCTATAAGTTGCGTCCCTTTACGCCGATGGCGGCACCTACACACGTCATAACAATCCAGAGCCACCCCAAATCGGTGTCCATGGTCTTAGCGAAATGGTACAGACCCCACGAGATCAATGTGAAAAATGCACCACTGCTGACTGCAGTAGCAATCTTGTTCCGATCCCTTCCAGCAAACCCGTAACCGACGCAGGACCCTGCAAAGAGGGCACTAATCGTCAGACAAACACAAACTATTACAATCATAGACTTTACCTCAAGAACCTAACAGAGACATCAGCGGGGTAAAAGGGGACGCCCTTAAGTATTTAAGTTATCAAGAAGTTGATAGTTTTTCTCCTTCACAATCATTTCCCCCCGCTCAACCGAGTAGCTGACAGCCGGAATACTTATACTCAGCCGCCTGGCCAATTCCGCATAGGAAATCCCCAATTCGCGAGATGCCCAATAACAAAACAAGCTCCTTGCTTTTACTTTTGTCTTTTGCCTGCTTCTGGAAAAGATATCCTCCAGTTCGATACCGCATACCTCAGCCGCCCGCCTTGCCGTCTTATCCAGATCGTAACCCAAGCGTCTTAATTCATGACTACGTTCAAATTTTTCATCAGCCGCGGAAAGCAACGAATCCACAAAATCACCGTCGCCCAGTATCCGCTCATCACTCTTAATATGCTTATCCTTTAGATCACTTTTGGAAATCGCCGACCAACCACCCAGGCTCCGGATTAAGCCTCCTCCCGTCAGGTCATCGCGACGCCCCTGATGGATTCCTTCCGACACAAAATCATAATATTGGCTTCTTGCGCCTATATTCTGCTTCCCGAAATAGCTCAGGACATAGTCAACATCCTGCCAGTCTCTCTTTTTATTGCCCATCAGGGTCAAAGAAGAGGGGTCAGGTCTTGAAATGTCAGTTTCTTCCCTGGTTCTTTAATATCTTGCTGACAGTAGTATAATGAACCCCAAGATAATCGGCAATCTCCTTCATTTTATAACCGTGCTTGACATGTGCAGCGTGAATACGTTT
>JBDKUB010000170.1:0-3003 GCA_039679915.1 Anaerolineaceae bacterium | reverse complement strand
ATAATTTAACTTTTTTATCGTTAGACATTGTATTCTCCCTTCTTTGAATTAATCGCCGCCACCATACTTTTTGTGATACGCAACGACAGCTTCCATAAAATCAGCAATATTTTGAAATCTGGTTTTCTTTTTATTATTATCAATGCCGGGTTCCAATAATTGTTTTAAAGCCGGTGTGAAAATATTTTGGAAGGTCTCCATACCTTGAGATTTTGACCCTTTGCTAGATTTTTGCCGTTGAGCGTAATAACCCAGTTTAGGGATTAATAAGACGGCTTCCCGAAAAGATTGATCGGGATCGGAATCCCATTTCATCTGGATCTGGCGTACACTTCCAAAAACATTGCGAATTTGATTTGTTTTTAAATCGAGATTTTTTAAATTTTCTCCTACTTTATCGGCATAATTTACTAATGCTTCGACATCCCCATCGATTACAATTTTCTTAATGAGGGATTCGTCTGCGCTTAATGGTTTTATATTATCGTCATAATTGTCCCTGCTTCTAGGTTTCCTATCCATTTGTCTTGATTGATAACTTTGATCCATAATTATCCTCCTCGAGTAAGATATTGAGCCCAACGAGCTGCCAGCCCGATGGTTTTGATATTATCTTTGGGTAAAAGGAATTGATCTCGTAATCCTTCTATATATGCTTTTTCTTCGGAATATTGTTTATCGATTTTTTGGGCTGCGCGGGTAAGTTGATAAGCAGCCATCCATGACCATCGGCCGAATAAGGGAACTTTTCCATTGCGGTGCTTATGTCTTGCTTCACGCTGAGCCATCTCAACCTGACTATATAGTGAAAGTAAAGTCTGCAATATTGAAGCAGGCATACGTTTATGTTTGATGGCTTCTTCGAGATGAATTGCCATATTCATTGCCTCTTCTAATTCATCCCATCCAAGAGAAATTCCCATGAAATTAAATGCGTCTTTTATGACATCCTGACCTTTTCGGTTAATTCGTTTATATCCTTTTGCATCGTTCTCCGCTTCGCCAGCTTGTTCAGCAGCCTGGTAGAGAGGAAATCCGGCTTCTACCATACACATACCTCCCGAGAGAGTAAAAGCAGGATTATTTGCCGTAAATTCAGCGAAGGATTGGCGTATCCGAAGGGCTAGGTCAGGGAGTACATCCCAAGCACCCACGATAAACACATCATCACCGCCGGAATATTGCAAATAGACGTATTCCGATAAATCTTCCCATCCTCTTGTGTCGTCAGCCTTTGCCAACTGAGGTAACCAGCCTTCAAAAAATAGACGGAGGCTAAAAGAAAGGCTTGCGATACGAGAAATTGTGGCTTGTTCCCCTAAGCCTTCGCGAAATAATTTCCCCAAGTTGTCGACATCCAGGCGTAGCACTCCCCACCTTTTAAAATCGCCTTCTTTGGGTTTAGCCAATTGATCGAAGGTTTTAGGTATATTTGAACCTTTTTGCAGAGGGGTTAATCGAGCAAAAGGCCGGTAAGTGATTACACGTTGATTTTCTGGTAGCGATTTGAGCAAAGTATTTTCATTTTCTTTTGGTGTTGGATCCAACCGCCACACATGAATTAGATCACTTTGAAATTTGCCTATTTCTTTTGCCGATTCACCTGTCACCAAATAAGCATTCATTCCAAATGCTTGAAGAGCCCGATGCCAGTCTGTAGCCAAAGAGGGAGCGATCGGCTTCTCCATTGTGAATACGATATGAGTAGCTTTCGGCAACTGGCGTCCTAGTTCTTCGAGGCTGATGACAAACTTGGATTTGTATTCTCCATCTTCATCAAGCTTGATGGTATCGCCATCTTCTCCAGTGACGTGGCAAAATTTCAAGGCATCTCCGCCCTGGGTTAGAGGTTGTCCTATGGCTTCAAGTAATGTATTAGGGGAAGCAGAAGCAAATGGCTGGCGTTTCGCACGATTTAATTCTTTATTTAAATTGTCGCGAGTTTTCGAGAACTCTTCAAAACCTTTAGCCGTTATTGGGATCCATTGAATAGTTAACCCTAACGCGCCTTGATGAACGGTTATAAGCCGATCATTCAGATCACGAGCAGAATTCTTTAATTCAATTTCTGCCGACATTGGTGCAAGGAGCTGAAAACCTCCACCGCCAATAAATATTAAATTTGTAATGGGCAGGTCCAGGTTATTCAGTAGAGAATAAGCAATGGCTTCTGTAATCAATTGGATATAAAAAGATCGCGCCCGGAGTGATTTGGCTGCGCCGCTAGAAGCCAATGTATAAATAAAAGCTTGTAAATTGGATATATCTCCAGCAACCAGTAGGCAAACAGCTTCGTTAGAATTCTTTATTTCTTTACACCATGATTCAGGGCGATCATCTGCCGCTAAACAGGCAGCAATAGCGGCGGTTGATCTGCCATGATCGAATAGAGATACATCCGGAGTGCTTTTCCAAAAGGCTGAAGGTATGCTCCAGGTATATTGTTGCATAAGCCCATATATCGATTCAAGATAGATTGGAAGGCAATCACATTTCGATAATGCTTTACACTCATTAGCGAACTCATCCCAAAGCTTATAATATTCCTCCTGGGTTGACTTTTTCCAGGTGGTATCTGAAAGCTCGATTGGAAATAGGTTTTCATAAATTGATGTGTTCAGTTTAGAAAGGGGTAAATATCTTTTTTCATCAAAATTAGCGAGATTGCTGAAAATGGATTGCATCCTTGAAATTTTATTATCCTCATCGGTTTCTCGTTCTGATGATGAAAGCCAATCGGCTAATTGAATCCAGGAACTATATGCGTCAACTGGTTTGTGATGATAGTATGCCCCTATTAATTCTTTATGCCAAATCTCAGGCACAAATTTATGGATAAAATCGTAAGTGCCTAATGCGTGTTGGTATTTAAAATCTTCAGATGAGTTTTCACTAAAGGTTTCCCCCGCTCTCTGGGCAAATTTTCCAATGTCGTGGAGCAGTCCTGCTAATGCCGTAAATAAGATTTTTTCTTCCATTTGACCTCCTAACGTATTCGCCCCT
>JBDKUB010000005.1:0-2078 GCA_039679915.1 Anaerolineaceae bacterium | reverse complement strand
ATATAGTTATCCAATTAAACCAGAGGAACTTGATAACCTTAAAAAGTCAAAATATTGGTAACATCGTTATCATAAGGAGATTAAGATGGATGCAGCGTTTCGATCATTGAATATTCCTGCTGATCGCCTCACTTTGATAAATGAGGTACTATCGGATCCTAATCAAGAAATTGTGAGCGATTTTTATCAAATTGCTGCAAAATATGGCTCAATAGAAGACATAAATGATCGCCAAAAGGAATCAAGAAATCTTAATTCCCTACTTAAAAAGGTAGAATTAAAGCAACCAGGATATTTGAAAGACCTCGATTGGCTAATGAATCAACGCGATAATAAATCCTTTATTACAATAAAGGAATATAGGGAAAAAATATTAGGGGATAAAGCCAAATCAACGATATTTCAAGATCAATATGCAATAACCCTTGAGGTCTCTGCGCTTCAATATTTCCCATGGATAAGAAAGATGTGTGAATATGCGATCAGTAATAGGGAACTTGTTCCGGGTCGGTTTATAGCAGTACGCAAAATGAAAGAAGCCGAATCAGATGGAGATCTTCCAGCCATTCTAGCAGCTATGGACATAATTGGAGCATCATTTGTTGAAACACTTGACACCAAAGGAACTGATGGATCAAATCCCCATCTTGGTGGACCGGCAACAATAACAGGGTATTTCGGGGGCATAGGGCAACCGAATAGGCACGGCCTGGATTGGGTAGATGAATTCCTTTATTACTATACAAACTATGGTGTTTGCGATGTTTTAAATTTTAATGCTGGTACAATTCTTCTTGGGTTATTTCTATACAAAATTGGAGTAAATATTAGGTTCAAAATTTCTGTGTATGCTGGTGTTGATAATCCCTATAATGCCCTTTGGATTATGATTGCAGCGAGGCTTTTTTGTCGTGATGATGGCTCGACTCCTATAATTGGATTAATTTGGTCGAATTCTGTGAATAACAAAACCATAGAGACCACAGCAGGGTTTAGAAAAAATCTTGGATTTGAAGAAGCAATTAGATTCGAGCATCACATTATCGAGGCATGGAAAAGCATAGTCATACAGCCTTACAATCGTAGAGAAGAACTACTAGATATTGCCGGAAGGGTAATGAATATTTCTGCGAAACATGAAGGCGGTGATCCCGATATTGAAAAGGATTGTGTACATCCATCAGATATTCTAGATTATTTTCGGGATAAGGAAGAAATAATTGCATCAGGTGATTGGGATTATCTACGAAATAATTTCATGAATAAACTCATAGCATGTAACAATACCGCAAGAGCGCTGACAGAAAAGGGTCTTAGTTTCATAGCTGCCACCAACTTACATAAATAGAATCGCCAGTTCAAATCTCAAGTGCGAATAAGGGGATAGAGAACAGCACCGTGTTCTCTGGTAGAATGTGGTTACCGCAACTACATCGAACCAGGAGAGCGACGATGCCGTACCAGCATTTTACCAGTGACGAGCGTGATGCGCTACAAGTTTTTATAGATTAAGAGTTCTCAGTTGATCTTATAGCACGAATATTAGGGAACCATAATTCAAGCGTAAATAGAGAAATAGCTCGAAATTTACGAAATGGATTCTACCTTTCTCGGTATACAGAAATAGTATCAAGGAATAGAAGATCATCTACTGAGCCATGTCCAAAGCGAGATAATAAAGCGCTTATGCAGGTTATAGAGGCAAGAATTAACAAAGATCATTCTCCAGAGCAGATAACAGGCAGGCTTAGGCTAGAGTATCCTGATTCACCGGCGATGCAGATCTCTCATGAAACAATTTATCAATATCTTAATGCTAAGATGCTTAATGGATCCTTGGATCTCCGATTGCATCTTAGGCAAGGACGTAAAAAGCAGCGCAAGAGAATTCCATCGAAAGAGAACCGTGGCACTATTCCAAGTCGCCGCTTTATTGATGAGCGGCCTTCAATCGTCGATCTGGAGAAGGCCTTTTGGCAATGTGTAGATGAGATCACTTTCGAGGGCAAGGTTGATGGAAAAATGTACCCCATAAATAAGGAAAATGCTTCAATTTATGGGGCAAATAAGAGAGATAT
>JBDKUB010000523.1:0-2399 GCA_039679915.1 Anaerolineaceae bacterium | reverse complement strand
GCAATGGAAATCGGGGCTGATTTGTTGATCAAAGCGACAAAAGTGGATGGCGTGTACGATTCGGATCCGCTGAAAAACCCCAACGCGGTAAAATTCGAGCGTCTTTCTTACATGGAATCGATCAACCTGCGCTTGGAGGTAATGGATTCCACGGCGACAACCCTATGTATGGAAAATCACTTGCCTATCCTGGTGCTAAATTTGTGGGAAACCGATGCCCTTTGTAAAGCGATATCAGGCGAAAAAGTCGGGACTTTAGTTTCTGAGTAATCCCTAAATTAGGAATAACCATTCTCTCTGATGTAATCAATTTAATATTTACCCTTTGCGCTCCATGAATTTTCGAGTATCCTTATGGCTAGTGTAATCTACACCTACCTGTGAACCTGCCATTTGACATATGGATGGAGGCGGCAATGCTAAAAGATATATATAAAGAAACGGAAACCCGTATGAAGGGGGCTATTCAAGCACTGGAAGATGACCTGGCGGGAATTCGCACCGGCAGAGCCAGCCCAGCTCTAATCGAGCGCTTACAAGTAGAGTATTATGGAACAAATACGCCTTTGATCCAATTGGCTAGTATAAGTGTGCCGGAAGCTCGCCAACTTCTTATCCGACCTTTCGATGTAAGCAGTTTAAAAACCATCGAACGCGCCATTTTGGCTTCCGACCTGGGATTGACGCCCAATAACGATGGGAAGTCCATTCGATTGAATTTACCACCACTTACCGAAGAACGCCGCAGGGAGTTGGTAAAAGTAGTCAATCATCGGGTAGAAGAAGCACGAGTAGCCGCCCGGAATATCCGCCGGGATGCAATTCGTGATTTGCGCGAATTCGAGCAAGAGAAAATGATTTCTGAGGATGAATTGGAAGAAGGCGAAGAGGAACTTCAAAAAATAACCGATCGTTATATCGAAGAAATTAACAGTATTGGTGAACGAAAAGAAAAAGAAATTATGGAAGTCTGATTTCCTAACACGATAATGGCGCAAAAAAAACAATCTACATTACCCGAGAAAATACCCACCCATGTGGCGATTATTATGGATGGCAATGGCAGATGGGCAATCTCTCGCGGCTTACCCCGCATGGCTGGACACCGCGCCGGTACTGAAAACTTACGGCGTGTGATTGAAGCGTGTATCGAATTCAAAATCCGTTATCTGACACTCTATGCCTTTTCCACCGAAAACTGGGGTAGGCCGCAAGAAGAGGTTCAGGGGTTGCTGCGTCTGCTTGAAGATGTTATCGACCGGGAATTACAGGAACTTTTTGATCAGGGGGTACAAATCCGCCATATCGGCCGATTGGATCGCTTAACATCCCATCTGCGCGATAAGGTGCTTCAAGCAGTGGAATTTACCCGCGCTAACGATCGTTTGATTCTGAATGTGGCTTTCAATTATGGCGGTAGGGACGAAATTGTTACCGCTATCCGCGGCATCATGCAGGATGGAGTGAAAATCGAGGATGTCAACGAAACTCTGGTATCCCAATATCTGTATACCGCCGGTGTGCCTGACCCTGATTTGATTATTCGCACATCCGGAGAGCTGCGCGGAAGTAATTTTTTGATTTGGCAGGGGGCATACTCTGAATGGTATTTCACCTCTACTTATTGGCCTGATTTCGATAAGGAAGAGTTACGCAAGGCGGTGATCGAATTCAGCCGCCGCGAGCGACGCTATGGGGGTATCTCACCAAACTCAGAGGAAATCAACGTCAATGCTAATTAAGCGTATCCTGGTCGTCATTGCTTTGCTTCCAATCGGCATGGCGATCATCTTATATGGTAAATTGCCATTTGTATTGGCTTTTGTATTGATTATTGGTCTGGCTGGATGGGAATATGTAAATATAATGCGCAAAGCCGGGTTTCATCCAGCAATGATTTTAGTGCCGGCTGTTGCAGCCTTATTCGTACTTATGAGGGGTTATGATGGATTCGCCAGTGCACCTTGGTTAATCAGTATGTTCTTATTGGTCAGCATGACTTGGCATTTGGTGGATTATGAGAGGGGAAGAGATAAGGCTGCTAGCGATTTTAATGTTACTGTCGGGGGGGCACTCTACCTTGGGTGGATCGGTGCGTACTTGGTCTCTTTGCGCAATCTGCCTGAAGGTAAGTGGTGGTTTTTGGTGGTGTTGCCATCTGTTTGGCTGGCAGATACAGGCGCATATTTTATCGGTTCTTGTTTTGGCAAGCATAAGCTAAGCCAGCGCTTGAGCCCAAAGAAAAGCTGGGAGGGTTACCTGGCAGGTGTGATATGCGGGACGTTAGGTGGTGCTTTAATGGCTGCTCTCTGTCGCATCGGCGCTGGACCTGCAAGTCCTATTAATCCCTGGCGAGGGGCTTTGATTGGATTTGTTTTAGCGGTCCTCACTCCGTTGGG
>JBDKUB010000483.1:0-4055 GCA_039679915.1 Anaerolineaceae bacterium | reverse complement strand
GAATTCGCCTGCTCGAATGGCTTGAGATCAAATTTTAAATAAAAGGGTAAAGGTAGTGATAATTAATAAATAACGTAACAAGGATTTAATGAACTCCTGTTTCATTCATGGCGATTGTGGGTATCGTGTACTCTGTCAAGCATGATTCTTAATTTTGAATCTTCTTGACATATTTGACCCCACCCTCACTGGAGCTGTTCAATAAGTCATATATGTCATGTCGAGCGAAGCGAGACATCTTAGCATATTTATGAAAAGGCCTCTCGCTTCGCTCGAGGTGACAGCCTTCTTTTAGGACAATCCCACGGGGTGGGGTTAGTAAATGCAAGAATTAGTTAAAATCATAAAATCAGGCTAGACAGTCCACTCGCCTGACAATCGATTTATAAAGCGGGTTTTTTAAACTTCTTTTCACCGGAGGGAAAATGAACCAACATCAAAGTAAATACCGCATCACCGATATGGCAGAAGACGAAAGACCGCGTGAGAGGCTTGCTCGTTTGGGACCGCAAGCGTTGAAAGGAGAGGAACTCCTGGCAATTTTGTTACGCGTGGGTGTAGCTGGGGAAAACGCTGTTCAGGTAGGGAATCGTTTATTGAATGATTTTGGTGGATTTTCGGGATTACACCGCGCCAGTTTTGATGAAGTATGTCGGCAGCATGGGGTTGGCCCGGCAAAAGCAGCGCAAATTAAAGCCGCTTTAGAGATTGGTCACCGCTTGAGACTGGAAGAGTGGAAAGAGCGGCCTGCCATCAACAGCCCTCAAGATGCAGCAGATTTGGTGATGCATGAAATGAGCGTTTTAGAACAGGAAGAATTACGGATTTTATTGTTAGATACCCGCAACCGAGTCCTTGATACGGTTGCAGTCTATAAAGGTTCTTTGAATTCATCGCAGGTCAGGATAGGAGAATTGTTCAAGGAAGCCATTCGACGGAACTCAGCCGCCATCATCATTGTTCATAACCACCCCAGCGGTGATCCAACCCCCAGTCCTGATGATATAACTATCACCCGCGCAATTATACAAGCAGGGAAATTATTGGATATCGACATTCTAGATCATATTGTGATTGGTCAAAACAAATGGGTTTCGCTAAAAGAGCGACGATTAGCTTTCACTTAACCTAATTTATCCGTTAGTCCGTACTTGAAAGCGTTCGAACTCGTTCGTTGCATCCAGCCATTCACTGTGGACATTGATGACATCCGCGCCGCGGGGACCTTCGAGGAGGTAATAGTTCAATTTCTCTAGTACGCTTTTCTCCCCTTCTGCCACGACTTCGACATTTCCGTTCCATAAATTGCGAACCCAGCCTTTGACGCCTAGGGCGTTAGCGGTAGTTTGTACGAACATACGAAAGCCTACCCCTTGGACATATCCCTCAACAATCGCATGCAGGCGGACGGTATTTTTTTCAACCATTTATTTCCTCTGCGGAGGACTTTCCTACCGGATAACCAACACTAATTGTTAAGATTATCGCAAAAATAGTGTTGGTAAATATGGATATTAGGAATTCAAACCCGTCAATCTTCATCTTCATCAATTAAGTCGAAGAAATCATCATCTATATCATCGAACTCATCGCCTGCGGCAGAATATTCAAGTAAGGAGAAGAGAGAAGGATTATCGGTAAATTCTAAATTCTCTAGTGCTGATTCGATAAAATCCGCCTCATCATCTGTAAGTGATTCTTCGAGGCGTTTTTCTAGGATCTCTCGAATGCCTTTACCACCTATTTGGGAAAGAGACCAAAGTGCTGCCATGCTGATGTCGGTATCGGCATCATCTAATAATAATACTAAACCGGGAATGCAAGATTTGGCTTCAAGCTCACCTGCTGACTTGGCTGCTTCATATCGCAATTGACGGACTTCACTATCCAGCATAGATTTTACATGGGGAATCCAATAATCATTTGCAGACTTACCCATGGCCGAGAGGGCGCTAGCTTTCCACTCGATATTTTCCGATTGATAAGCATTTTGGATTATGTCGTTAATGGCTTCGTGGCTGGAATACCCCATGGCTTCTAGGGCGCGACAACGAATCACCAGAGGCTCATTACTTTCAATTTTTTCTAACAGTAAGTTTTCGCTTTCATGAAAAGCCTTTGGGGGAATTTCATCGAGTTCACCCAAGTATACAAATTTTCCCAGAGCGGAGGCAGCCGCTGCTTTGACTTCTGTGACCGGATCGTGCTGGAGTGCTTCGATTAACGGTTTAATGGCTTCCCGGCTATCATAATCCCATAGTGAACGGATCGCAATTTCACGTACTATTGGATCTTCATCATGGAGGGCGAACAATGCAAAAGCCTCGAATGATAGGACATAATCGCTATCACCAAGCTCTTCGATGTCATCCATTAAAGCTTGACGCCGCCAAACGGGGACTTTATTCCAAATCTTTTTAAAACGGTCGATTTCCTTTTGTTCCAAATCTGAAAATCGATAAAGATAGGAAGGAGGAAAAGGTGTATTTTCGTCTAAAAGGGCTTCGATAATTTTGCTTAAAGATATTTGTTTTCGTTTTTCCATATTTGTAAGAAATAACTACTTATTTGGGTAATTGAACTGGGTTAATGAAGTCTTGAAGATTAACATAAATCAATAAGATAATCAAAACCAGAAACCCGACCATATGAATAATATTTTCGTAGCTGGGAGGAACGCGGCGTTGCAACAGTATTTCGGGGAGTATGAGAAAAATTCTGCCTCCATCCAAGGCTGGAATTGGAAGAAGGTTAAAGAAACCTAAAGATAATGAAATAATCATAAAGAAATAAATTGGATTGCTGATTTGTTGGTAGATATCATACATCCCTTTATAGCCGATAGGGCGTGCTTCCTCAGTGGTAATTTCACCCTGAGCTAAATTGACAGGAAGTAGTACCAATGAGCGGATGTAATCATACGAAACCATCAAGCCTCGCTGAATAGCCCGCGAGAGTGTGGTCGGCTGCGTGGCTTCACCCATCATAATTCCAATGGCACCCTCATTTTCTGGGGGATTTTCGCGAGGAGTCAGTATAACCTGTCGCTTTTCTCCATTACGTTCAAAGGTGATCGAAATCGGTTTACCCAAGTTATCGTAAATCGTGGTATGTAAGCTATCTACATTTTTTATGGGTTGTCCTTGGACTTCGACAATGATATCTCCGGGCAATAACCCGGCTATTTCTGCAGGTGAACCTTCAGCTACATCCAATACTTTAATCTTATCGGGTATTGGTTCGCCAATGCTTAGAAACAAGATTACAGCCAACATGACGCCAAGGAAAATATTTGTCAAAGAACCGGCGGATAAAACTGCCAGGCGCACCCAGGGGTTGGCAGAAGCTAATCCACCTGGGACATCCGGGTCGTTTTCGCCTTTGATGCGGACGAAACCGCCCAATGGGATCCAGTTTAAGCTGAAAGTCGTCCCACCTGCTTCGAAGAGAGTAGCTATGCGAGGAGGAAAACCAATGCCAAATTCCTCGACTTCCACCTTAAAAAGGCGGGCGAAAATAAAATGCCCCATTTCATGGAAGAAAATTAAGACCGCAATGCCTAAAATAAATTGTACCAATTGCATAATCGATTGCCTATTATCAACATATATTACTAATTTTGGATGAATTATATCTTGTTATTATTAGAATTGAGTAAGAGTTGTAGAATTTATAATCGTTGCCTGCCCTCCGGTTTTAGCTAACATCACTTGGATGATGCCGGGAATTTATTCTAAACGCTTGGTGACAATCGTTGCATAGTCAGCCTCACATAACACATGCACGTTGGCGCCAGCGTCGACTGTATAACAAACCGGAATCCCTGTCTTTCTCCATTCGATAACCGCCTGCATTATGGCTAGGGTCGTTGGCTGCCAATATAAAATTGGTGGATAAGAAGTCATCATGACTGCGTGCATCATATGGCTATCCAACTCTGTCACCCTGGCAAGCAGGTCGAAGTCACGCGACATGATCGCGAAGCGGCATTCATCCAATCTTTCATCAGCATGGATGATTCTGGCTTGCTGCAGTGGGCTGGATTGAGCCATCTC
>JBDKUB010000131.1:0-3225 GCA_039679915.1 Anaerolineaceae bacterium | reverse complement strand
CATTACTGGAGGCGATGGCAAGCGGCTGCCCGGTGTTGGTCTCGGATATCCCTGGCAACCGTGAATGGGTGACGGAAAATGTGCAGGGATGGCTTTTCCCGGATGGCGATGCCCAAGCTATGTCTCGGGGTATATTGAATGCTTTTGACAATCGTCAGAAACTGGTGGAGATGGGAAAAGAAGCCCGTTATCTGGCGGAGCAGCGCGCCGATTGGAATAAAAATTTCCCGGAATTATTCAAAGTCTACCAGATGGTTTTATAAACTGTATAAAAATCTCATCATTTTGCAGGATATTTTATGAACAATGCTTCACAAGCTTTTGAAAAACCTAGAATTCTAGCCATAATCCAAGCCAGGATGTCTTCAACGCGTTTGCCGGGGAAAGTCTTGCTGGATATTGGAGGACAGCCTATGCTGGCGCGAGTCGTCGAGCGTGCCCGTCGAGCAAAATTGGTCGATCAGGTTGTCGTTGCTACCACATGCGATTACACAGATGATATATTAGCCGATTTTTGCACGGCGCGTAAATACCCGAGTTTTCGCGGCAGCCAATTCGATGTTCTGGACCGTTTCTATCAGACCGCGAAAGTATATGGAGGCGAGGTGATTGTGCGCCTGACCGCCGATTGCCCCTTGATCGATCCCGATTTGATCGATGAGACCATCCATGCTTTCTTTTGGGATAATGCAGCAGAATCTCGTCCCTCGGTCGTTAATCGGCCATCCCCCATCATAGAAAATTTCAGTCTCGAAAATGCCTTTGATTTTGCAGCCAACCGTTTACCCCAACCCTGGAAAAGAACTTATCCGATAGGCTTAGATGTGGAGGTGTGCAGTTATGCCGGCTTGGAGCGAGCCTGGAAAGAAGCCGAACAGCCTTATCAACGTGAACATGTAATGCCATATTTTTACGAAACGCCCGGGCGTTTTAAAACCTATATCCTGGAGCATGTTCCCGATTATGGGAGCTTGCGCTGGACGGTGGATACGGAAGAGGATTTGAAGCTGGTGCGCGAAATCTATCGTCGGTTCGACAATCGAGATGATTTTTCTTGGCGAGAAGTGTTGATGCTGTTCGAAAAAGAACCTCAATTGGCGCAGATCAACGCTCATGTGGAGCATAAGCATATGGGGGATGTCGATTTTCGCCACAAACAATAGCGAAATTACCCTCATGTTTTGAATCTGGTAGAGGAAAGAATTTTTTTGATGCCATCTTTGACTCTCTTTACTGCGCCCAAGCCATTCACCGATCCACACATAGCCATGATTCAGCGCAACGCCTTGCACTCGTGGAAGCAGCTTGGCGAAGAAGCGGAAATCATTTTGGTTGGTGATGAAACCGGTATGGCAGAAATAGCCGCCGAGCTGCAATTGAAACACAACCCTCAGGTGAAATGCAATTCCCAAGGTACCCCCTTGGTTAGTTCCATCTTCGAATTAGCGCGTCGATATAGTGAGTCGCCGTTATTGGCTTATTTGAATGCGGATATATTAATTTTCCCCGATTTTTTAGAGATGGCTAAAAAGGTTGCCCAGCAAGCGCAAGATTTTTTGGTCATTGGACAACGCTGGGATTTGGATGTGAAAAGCTCGCTAAATTTCACTCCGGGATGGGAAAGCCGACTACAAGAAGAGGTAAAAAAATGGGGGCGTCAGCACCGCCCAGCCGGCAGTGATTATTTTATTTTTCCGCGGCATTTATTTCGGGAAATTCCCGAATTTGCGATCGGACGGGCTGGTTGGGATAATTGGATGATCTATCATGCCCGGCAACAAGGCTGGCGAGTGGTGGATGCAACCCCATCCTTACTTGTTATTCATCAAGAGCATCATTACAATCACCTGCCTGGCGGACAGCCCCACTATAATATGGTAGAATCACAGCTCAATATGACATTAGCTGGCGGCAGCCATACGATGTATACCGTCTTGGACAGCGATTGGCAGTTAATCGATGGAAAATTACACCCCCCGCGGTTGAGTTTACTGCGTATGTTACGGAAGGCAGAGAATTGGTTCACGCCCAAAACCGGAGAGCGGAAAGGTTTTCTATGGGCTTTGGCGCGCCGTTTCCGCCGCTTCCGCAGAAAGATGGATAAAGGTCATGGCACGGCTCGGCATTAACCCCGCCCGCGGAAAATTTTCGGAATATCGGCCAGCGAGGATTACAATCGCCATGCTGACCTATATTCCACATCTGGAGGGTTA
Source organism: Anaerolineaceae bacterium (assembly GCA_039679915.1). Lineage (GTDB taxonomy): Bacteria > Chloroflexota > Anaerolineae > Anaerolineales > UBA4823 > JAAZNS01. The sequence goes on along the minus strand of JBDKUB010000131.1, from coordinate 1,012 downwards.
TTTCCGCTACCGTTTGGAGGTTTTAAAGCTGGCTCTGGGAAGTTTGCGTCGGCATACAACAATACCCTATGATTTGTTTGTTTTCGATAATGGTAGTTGCAGTGATGTGGTCGACTTCTTACGCCAATTACGGGATAACGGTGATATCCAATACCTGTTGTTATCCGATAAAAATATCGGAAAAATCGGTGCATTGAAAATAATGTTCAATGCCTTGCCGGGTGAGCTGGTGGCTTATAGTGATGACGATATCCTTTTTTATCCCGGCTGGCTCGAAGCTCATTTGGAAATTTTAGAGAAATTCCCACAAGCCGGTATGGTGAGCGGTGTACCGGTACGCAACGCTTCGAAACATGCCCTGCTGACTTTGCAGCGTTTCGAGCAGGAAGCCTCTCACGTTCTAACCGTAGTTCACGAAAGGCGCATCCCGGATGAATGGGAACGGGATTGGGCGCTAAGCACCGGGCGCGATCCTGTCCATCACCTTGAGGAAACCAAAGATGAGCTGGACACGGTAATTAAGATAGAGGATGTAGAAGCCATTGCAGGTGCAAACCATTTCCAGTTCGTATCGCCTAAAGATGTCATTATCCAGGCTTTACCCAACGAATGGTCGGGCAGGTTAATGGGGCTTATGGTGGAGCTGGACGAGGCAGTGGATGCACTGGGCTATTTACGGCTTTCCACGGAGCAGCGTTACACCCGCCATATCGGAAATGCCATCAGCGAAGAATTGGCGAACGATGTAAAAGCCTTAGGTTTGGATGGGGTATCCAGCACCCGTCCACCTGTGCATCAGCATAAACATTGGTTATTGGCAATTCCCGGCATGAGGCGAATTTTGAAAACCATTTATAACCGCCTGTTCAATATCTTGCACCACATTTGATTTGGTTTAGTTACCATGCCTAATTGGAAAGCCTGCTGTCATTGCGAAAGAGCGAAGCGATTGAAACAATCTTTCTAAAACATATCTTTTTCTATGGTTTAAAGTTTGCTTCGGGGCAAAAAA
>JBDKUB010000304.1:0-2406 GCA_039679915.1 Anaerolineaceae bacterium | reverse complement strand
GTCCTCCAAAACCGTGTCTTCGTGAAAAGTGGGTTATCTTTAGGCGAGAAATGGATTTGGAGCGAAAACAGAAAACGCCATAAATATGATAGCGATACGCCCCCCGGTGTGATCGATGATGGTACATATTTGGGATTAGCTATTTTGAATTCAGTGGAGCGAGCAGTTTCCGATTATAACGTTTCGCCAGCCACTTTTCGCGCAGCCATTGAAATATTGGGGCGGGATTTGTTTGTAGAAAAGAAGCTTCGCCAAGAAAAATCCAGCAAATTCTTGGAACAATTTGGTTTTAACCCGCCCTCTTTTCTGGTCATCAGTCCCACCAAAGCCTGTAATCTACATTGCACTGGATGTTATGCGGATTCCGACGTAGAAGTGAAATCTCTGCCTTGGGATATCGTGGACAAGCTGGTCAGCGATGCTCACGATCTATGGGGGGTGCAGTTTATTGTCATAAGCGGTGGTGAGCCTATGACGTACCGCTCTCAAGGGAAATCTATACTAGATATAGTGGAAAAACATAAAGACATCTTATTTATGATGTACACCAATGGGACTTTAATCACCCGTGAAGTTGCCCAACGAATTGCCTCCCTTGGTAATCTCGTCCCTGCAATTTCTCTGGAAGGATGGCGAGAACGCACCGATGCACGCCGTGGCAAAGGAGTCTTCGATAAAGTCATGCTGGCGATGGACAATCTCTATGAAGCAGGGTCCCTTTTAGGGGTTTCGCTTACGGCTACCCGTGAAAATGCCGAAGAGATACTCTCGGAAGATTTCATCGAATATATATTCCATGAAAAACATGCCTTGATTGGCTGGATCTTCCAATATATGCCCATTGGGAGAGCTTATACACTCGATTTAATGCCCACACCTGAGCAGCGTATTTGGATGTGGAATCAATCCTGGAAAATGGTCCGTGAAAAGCGCGTTTTTCTAGCAGACTTCTGGAATTCCGGCACGGTGGTAGATGGCTGTCTTTCTGCTGGAGGCCATGGAAACGGCGGCTATCTGTATATCGAATGGAATGGAAACGTCACCCCATGCGTTTTTGTCCCCTATTCGCCGGTGAACGCCAATGAGATATATGCCCATGGCGGCAATTTGAATGACATCTATGCTAAGCCATTCTTCGCCGCTATTCGCCAATGGCAGAAAAACAGGCACGGGAAGAACTTGCTTGCCCCATGCATTATTCGCGATCATAACGCCGATTTACGTCAGCTCATTCGTACTCATGAGCCCGAACCCATCGATCAAAATGCTTGGTCAGCTATACAAGACCCCGATTATGCCAAAGGACTAGATCGTTATGATGAAAAATATCAACAATTAGCGGACGAGGTTTGGGAAAAAGTTTATTTGCACAACGGCTCTCACAAAAAAGAAGAATGCGCTGACTCAACTGAACCAAACCTGGCTGTCGAAATTAACCTGTAAAAGTAATAACCAATGCATTCTTTACTTGGTTTCAGATTCGATCAATTAATTCACGAGCAATTTTCAAGAGGGGCAAATCGAATTCCACCGGCTAATTTGTTTTCCATTCAGTTGCTGGTGAAAGATTTGGATATGGAAAAAACATTCTATACCAAACTTTTGAATATTACCCCTCTTGCTGAAACCAAGGAATATGTTATTTTACCTATATCGAACGAAGTCACTTTATCACTAATGGCATGTCAAAAATCTCCACATAGAAAAAAGGACAGTCTTTATTCCAGAATTGTCGGCATCGAATTTAACCTTGAGACCAGAAATATTCATTCCCTCTGGCAAAAAGCATTAAAATTATACAAAGAGAAACCTAGTGATATTATTACCGAGAAAAATATGCTCGTGTTTTTTATTAAATCCCCGGGTGGAACATTGCTCCGCTTCTGGCAGATGTGGACTCCGGAACTGGTAGAATAAAATATTACAACAGGCTGCTAAAGGAATAAGTCATCCAAATAATCTTTCGACAGGCTCGACAATACATTTGCAGGATAAACAAAAATTTCAGGATGATTTATCCTGCTATTTTTTTATATTTCTTTTTCGACTGATTTTTCATGAGTTACACGGAGAATACCATGACCAATAATCCAATTATCGAAACAATGCTCGATCGAAAATCCATCCGCCGTTATAAGAACAAGCCGGTACCGGACGATGTCATCCAAGCCGTCGTGCGCGCCGGCCAACAAGCACCCTTCGCATCCCAGCTTTACTCGATACTCCTCTGCCGTAAAAAACGACATGCCTTTGGTGCACCGTTGCTGTTCACCATTTGTGTCGATATCTATAAGATTTCACGGATTATGGAAAAGCGGAATTGGCAGATCGTCAGCAACGACCTGCTTTTGCTGGTATTTGGCATTCAAGATGCCACCCTGATGGCCGAAAACATGGTCATTGCCG
>JBDKUB010000257.1:0-6421 GCA_039679915.1 Anaerolineaceae bacterium | reverse complement strand
AAAGGGCACGATTACATGAAGATTGAATAGGATCGATATTCAAGTCTCTTTGCGCATCGATGCTGGGCGAACTTAATTGGGCAGGAGCTTTTCCTTTACCACCCGGTGCTAGTCCCTTTAATTGAGGAGGTAATGGTAAACTTTTAGAAGCATTTATCAACGAAAGGTATTTTGTAACTTCAAGATTATCCGGGTCTAATTCTTGGGCATGTTGAATGGCTTGAAAAGCCTTATCGGCATTTCCAGAATGTTGATAAAGGCTGGCAAGCAACAGGATTTCTTTTATTGCATCCTCTTTGTTCCCAATTTTTTCATTGATCACTGCCAGGCGTAAGTGAGCATGTATGTTTTCCGGCTGCAACGAAATAACAAATTCCAGGTTTTCTATCGCCCTATTTAGACTTTTTGACTTCAAATTCAATTCTGCTGCACGTAAAGAGTTGATGATAGCTTCTTCATTTTGATTAAGGCTGGCAAAAATCTGTCCCATTCGTTCCAGAGGAAGCGGATCTTCAGGAGCCGCTTTGGCAGCTTTTTGATAACAAACCAATGCCTCATCGAATTCTTGAAGTTCATGGAGCGCTAAACCCAGGTTGGATAAAACCAAAGGATTATCAGGGGATAATTCCAACGCCTGCCGATAATATTGTGCAGCATCATCCCATTTCTGATCCCAGGCAGCCGTACTCGCTTGATCCAAAATTTGGCGGAATCGTTCGTCTGAGTCGTTCATAGTTTCTCGCTTATAGGTTGCAACTCGCCCCAATTTTTTCCAAATCGGGCTTCAGTTTTAAGGGGAATACTCAACGGTAATGCGTTTTCCATTTCTCTCTGAATTAAAGGAGTAACTTTATAAAGCTCCTTTTCTGGGCATTCAAACACTAACTCATCATGCACTTGTAAAAGCATTCGAGTAGAAAATTTCTCATCTCTCAATACCGGTGGAATTCGGAGCATGGCTATTTTCATGATATCGGCGGCTGTACCCTGAATAGGCGCATTGATGGCTTCTCGCTCTTCTCTGCTGCGAATATTTTGATTAGTCTGATTTTTCAATCCAGGAAAATACCGCCTTCTTCCTTTTAACGTTTCGACATAACCGATTTCAGCAGCTTGTTTTCTCATGTTTTGCAAATAACTATAAACACCAGGAAATTGTTCGAAATACTTTTTTACAAAATCCTCAGCTTCCGCCAGGGTTAAATCGGTTGTGCGGGTCAACCCAAATGGACTCATACCATAAATCAACCCAAAATTAATTGCTTTCGCACGCCGGCGCTGTTCTTTTGTCACTTGAGATAATTCTACACCAAATACGGCTGCCGCAGTCGCAGCATGAATATCTTTATCCGCTCGAAAAGCATTTAGCATTGCCTCATCTTGTGCCATGTGCGCAACGATGCGGAGTTCTACCTGGGAATAATCGACCGATAATAAGACAGTCCCTTCGCCGGCGATAAAGGCTTGGCGGACTTGCCTGCCAATCTCTGTTCGGACAGGGATATTCTGCAAATTGGGGTCAGAAGAGGCCAGCCTGCCGGTGACTGATCCGGTTTGATTATAGGTCGTATGAATCCTTCCGGTGGTTGGGTTGATTTGCATGGGGAGTGCATCTAAATACGTCGATTTCAGCTTAGCCAGCTCCCGATATTCCAATATCAAATCGACTACTTGATGTTTTCCCTTGAGGAGTTCTAAAGTATCTGCCGAGGTAGAATAAAAACCAGTACTGGTTTTTTTAGTTCTATCAGGTGGGGAAATCTTCAGTTTATCGAAAAGCACATCCGAAAGTTGTTGGGGTGAATTGATATTGAAAGAGGAACCCGTAATTTGAAATATTTGAGTTTCTAAATCTTGCAGTCGACTTGCCATTTCATTGGATAACTTCTTCAAAAAGTCAGTATCCAGTGCAATCCCTGCCATTTCCATATCTGCCAGGACTGATATTAGCGGCATCTCTATCTCATCGAAGAGCTTCTTCACCTGATGTTTTTCCAGATCGGCTGTAAGGTTGGGGATTAACTTAAGAACAGTTTCAGCATCATCTCCACAATAGGCTGCGACCTTATCGATTGCAACATCAGCCATACTGATTTGATTTTTCCCTTTGCCGATCAATTCCTCGATATGGGTCATTTTATGATCCAAACGCACCCATGCCAGGTTTTTCAGCCCCAGGTTATGTGAAGCAGGATCGATCAACCACTCAGCTATCATTGTATCGAATTTCAAAGGATATGGCTTTAATCCGTGTCGAGCAAGCACAACAAAATCATACTTCATATTATGCCCAACTTTTTCAATTTTTGGATCGGTTAATGCTCCTTGAAATGCTTCAACAACTTTTTGAAGGGGCAGTTGAGGTCCCATATCTTTTCGGTGACCTATAGGTATGTAATAAGCCCGATTCAACTCGACTGCCAAGGATATACCGACCAGGTTAGCCTTCATCTGGTTTATCGAGGTTGTTTCAGTATCGAAGGAAATGACCTTAGCGTTGTGTAATTGGTTGGAGAGATCAGCGAGTTTTTCCTCGGTGTCTACGATAACCACTTGAAGTTCTTTTACATTATCAGTCGTGGCGTTTTCTTTCTTTTGTTCTACGGTTGAAAATAAATTCAATTGCTGCCCTTTACCAGAAACCTTCCCATACTGCGCTTCGATGGCATTTAATCGGGTAAGTAATGTTCGGAATTCGAGTTCACGAAAGATGGATTCAACTCTCGAAGGATCGAAATGTTCAGTTTTAGCTTGCTCCATATCGATATTGATTTTCAAGTCAGTGATTATTGTGGCAAGCTTTTGGCTTAGATAAGCTTTATCTTTCCCGGCAATGAGCTTCTTGCGCACCGATTCCGACAATTCATCGAGGTGGGCGTAAATATTATCCAGTGAGCCATATGATTTTAATAAGGAAATGGCAGTTTTTTCTCCAATTCCCGGTACACCTGGAATATTATCAGAGCTATCCCCTACAAGCGCTTTGTAATCTACCACCTGTTCGGGGCGTATGCCTAAATAACTGATAACATCTTCGGGGAAATAATCTTTAGCATCAGCCAATGATTTTCCCGGTAAACTAACAATGATCCGGTCATCGACCAATTGCAATAAATCTCGGTCTCCGGTAATGATCTTGACTCCATATCCCTGAGAAACTGCCTGGCGAGCTGCACTGCCTAACACATCATCCGCTTCATACCCTTCCAATTCTAATCTAGGGATATTGAACGCATCGACGATTTGTTTGATTCTTTCCATTTGACTGCGCAGGTCATCCGGCATTTTTTCACGGGTAGCCTTATACTCAGGATATAGATCATCGCGAAAAGTTTTTCCGGTATCGAAAGCAACAGCCAGGAAATCGGGTTTTTCCTGCTCTAAAATTCGTAATAATACACTGGTAAATCCAAAAACTCCCGCGGTTGGTTCCCCCTGCCGGGTAACGAAGCCGGTTGGATTGCCACGCGTAAGTGCATAAAATGTACGATAAGCCAACGCGTGACCATCGATTAGATAAAGGGTAGTAGGCATAATTTAATCCTTTGCGGTATTCTTTTCTACCCCTGAATTGAGACAAATTAAATCATAAAACCGACGATGCAATTCAATATTAAGTCTATCATGGGCTGTATAGGTGAGCAAGATAAAAAAACAAACTTGCAAGCAAAAATGATAAAACAATTGACAAGCGGTTCTACCCATGATATTGTTATTGCATATGCAAAGGGCGAAAAGAGGATGCCGACTGATCGTCGCATTTTTTATATTAATGGGAATTATCGTTCCTCTTAGTAAACACGCCTCTGCTCAAGCACCCGACAGACAAACGACGATTGTAGTAGCCTATACGGAATACGAATGGTGGTTGACCAGTTGGGAAGATAACTCTGTACTTTGCCATGTGTTCATCGATCATGAAGGATTACCCAGCAGCGAAGAAGTATACGATAATTGCGGCTCATCTATACAAATAATTTGGGAATCCACCCCTCCTTGTGCATCCATTATCAAAGACAATGATTCTGATCCAAAATTTTGTACCGGTGTTTATTTGGTTTTTATCGCATCGCAGCCTAAGCAAAAAGACGTTGTCATCGATTTACCCCCATCCAAGGCTTACATCTCGCTCGAAGGCTGCACACCTGAACCTCCTGAGAATCGCTGTGATGTATTACCCTCCCTACTTATCCAGGGTGAAGAACCTCTCCCCAATGAAACGATTACCGCGGTTCATGGAAATATCGGCGGGCTGCCTTTCGATTGCCCTTCCAGCACGTGTTCGCAGCCGCTCCAAGCCACGCCAATCGAAGGCATTCCTGTTGAGTTTTGGGTAGATTCAAGCTTCGGCGATTCAAGCGAACATTTTACAGCAATGGTACGGGTTGTCGACAGTGGCGTTTCCGAATCGTCTGGAAGCGGCGGCTGGTTTGTCGATGTTTTAAGTTCTCAATGGTTAGGTGAACCACCCGTTAGCTGCGCCATGACCTGGAATGCATTTCCTCCAATTGGGGGGCTTCCCAAATGGCTTTCAACACCCGATGACAATATCCTCATGGCATCCGACCAGGCATACTATTATCTTGCTGGCCGTTTGATCTCCCAGGGAATCGTCAATGCCACGGAATGTCCCTCCGGCGGCATGTTACCCAATGGCTATGCCGATGCCTGTGGATTGGAAAAAGCTCGTCCGGCTGTTGAATCATGGCAAAATCAATTCGATGCCTCGATTTTGCAAGTTTCAAGAGATTCTGATGTTCCCGCCCAACTGATGAAAAATTTATTTGCTCAGGAAAGCCAGTTTTGGCCGGGAATCTTTAAAATCTCTTACGAATATGGATTAGGTCAAATGACAGATATGGGGACCGATTCTATCCTCTTATGGAATCCGGATTTCTATGCCCAATTCTGTCCGTTGATACTATCTCAAGAAGCATGTGACCAGGGATATCTTCATTTAGAAGCCAACGACCAATCCATCCTGCGAGGTGCATTGGCACTTCAAGCCAAGGGGGATTGCCCGGATTGTCAACTGGGAATAGATCTCACCAATGTCAATTTTAGCCTGACGTTATTTGCCAACACCCTCAAAGCCAGTTGTGATCAAGTAGCTCAAATTGTGTATAACGCCACCAAAGAATCTCCCGGCGCGTTGGTCAGTTATGAAGATTTATGGCGTTTGACGGTAGCAAATTACCATGCAGGTCCGGGATGTGTATCCTATGCTGTATATAACACATGGGCAAGTTCGGGTATCCTTACCTGGGAGGAAATTTCCTCAAGGTTTACCGATGCCTGTAAGGGGGTAATTCCTTATGTCGAGAAAATTACTCAGTAATCCCTGATCATTAGATCAATAACCGAATTAATTCAAGGAATTCATCCCACTCTTCTTGGAAAAAATGAATTGTGACATTGTTCAATTCCAGGTGATAAGTTATTTCGCCATCTGGTTCGGATGCCCTCCAAGCGGAGTAGACCTCAGTTTCAGCGATTACATCGATTGTAGGTTCATTATCATCGACCATTCTTAATACCTCCTAACTTTAGATTTCATGGTGCCGGAAGAACATACCAAGGGTTGATAAATCCACCCTGGTATCTTACTTCAAAATGTAAATGAGCGCCGGTCGAATTTCCCGTACTTCCAGCCGAGCCAATGGTTTGCCCTTGACTTACGCTACTTCCACACCGAACTGAGACATGGCTCATATGGGCATACAACGTCTGATAGCCATTACCATGATCGATCATGACCATATTGCCATATCCGCCGGTTGCCCAGCCGGCAAAAACCACTACACCGCTATCGGCTGCAAAGATCCCTGCACCATCCCCAGCCGCTATGTCGATGCCTAAATGGCCTGACCAATAATCATTTCCCGATAATACATGATTGCCTGCCGGCCAGATGAACGAACCTGTTCCGTATGCCCCTTCATAGCTTCCCTCGCAGGCACCTGCCCCATATAATGATTTCGAGACACCTGCCTGTCCACGCGGAATAACGGGGATTAGCCATTGCTGGAATTCTCTATGTCCATTGGGAAACATGATCCAATCCCCCGGGTTTTTTACCGGATTGGTCAATTCGAAATGATTTCCTGTATAATCGATGACCGATTGGAGTGGCACGTCAAATCTTGCAGCGATTTGTTCCAGTGAATCGCCTTCTCCCAGTTGATAATAGACCCCATCGACCGGAGGGATTTTTAATACCATCCCCGGAGTAATCATATCCGGGTTATCTTTTAACTGGTCATAATTAGCCCAAAGAACAGTCTCGGGCTGTATCTTGAAACGCTTAGCAATGCTGAATATCGAATCTCCGATCGAAATTGTATAAGTAACAACTTCCATCGAGGGGCGGATAGGGATTACTGTATCGATATTCGATTGACGGTAAATGGCATCTACTGGT
>JBDKUB010000253.1:0-2201 GCA_039679915.1 Anaerolineaceae bacterium | reverse complement strand
ACGTTTAGGAGATTTCATGACTCCATTATTTTACATCAGTGTCACGCTGAATGGAGTGAAGTATCACATAGGGGTGGTACTTTTTGAAATCTAAGGCTGCCAGGAGGGAGAAAAAATGGCTTCTCCTTCGTCCAGCTCAAGCAGAGGATGGGTTTCGCCCGTGGCAATGCTTATGATATCGATCCGTCCGGTATTTATATCACCGATGGCGATCTGCGTACCGTCCGGTGACCAGCTATATCGGGTGTACGCATCACCATAGACAGGTCGGCTGAGCTGGCGTACATGGGATCCGTCCGCCCGCATCACATACAGGGCGAAAATATTGTATTCACCATGGCGCTCGGAAAGAAAGGCAATCTGCTGGCCATCCGGCGACCAAATCGGGTAGGCGTTCTCCCAGGTATCATGGGTGAGGGCTACATCGCGGCTGCCGTCGATATTCTTCACATGGATCTGACTGGCGCCGTCATTGCGTTCTTTTTGTTCTTCCAGCGACATATAAGCCATTTTTCTGCCATCCGGCGACCAGGCTGGTGTCTGGAAGAAGAAATCGTAGCTCGGTGTGGTGAATTGGGTAATCTGGCTGCCATCTAAATTGGCTATTCGCCACCACCACAATCCTTTATCATCGTTGGTGCGGAAGGCAATCTTCGCACCATCCGGCAGCCACACCGGAAGCGTATTGTTATAATCTTTGGTCACCTGGGTCACATGGCTTCCGTCGGCATCCATCAGATAGATCTGATTGCTGCCCGACCGGTCGGATATAAACGCCAGACGCCTCCCATCCGGCGACCATGCCGGATTTTCATCGACAGCCGGGTCATCCGTGAGACGGGTCATCTGGCTGCCATCCGGGCAGACCGTATAAATATCAGGCTGTTCCTTATTTTGGTAATTAAACATGGCAAAAGCGATTTGGTGGCAATCCACCGTAGAACTGGCTTCAGTTGGGCGCATGGTTGGAGTAGGCGTCGGTAACGGTGTAGCGGATACATTGACCTCGATATCGAGGTCTAGGGCTGATGCCGATGGAACGGTCAGCGTTTGCGCCGGCTTCGAACAAGCTGAGAAAATGACAACAAACATCAAGGATAGGATAGTGAATTTTTTCATAGTGGTTATTCGACTTGCTATTCTAAACGAGAGAATATTTCCTTTGAGCGATTTTCTCACTACTCTAACCCCAATCCCTTAATTGCCGATTAATCCCACATAAGCGCACTATGAAAAACAACCCGCCCTGTTGAGATTAGAAAATGCAAGAAGAGAGTGGCTTATCATTACTATTCTATGATTTTAATGGATTCTTTAATTTCCAAACCTCACCCCGTTCCTCCCCGCTTGCGGGAAGAAAGTGAGAGTAGGGTCGAATAAATCAAGAAATTCCAAAAACAAGCATCAAGAAAGCCTGTTCTAAGGCGATAACCTGGCATGCGGTATTTCCTCCATTATCAGGAGGCTTTACGTGCCTCCTCAGATTTTTCATTGCCAGCCCCAAAATAAAAAACCTCCCGCAAGTTTCAAACCTGCGGGAGGTTCTATCAAATACCCTTCATTTCTATAATTCTACGGAAATGGTAGCCATACACCATCAGGGTTATCGCCAGAGGCAAAGTCTTGGGACGACTGAAGAGCGTCCAGAAGAACAGCTTCCAATATTGTTTGCGTTCTTTGCCCACAATCCCCAACTGAAAAACCGAGCGCAGGAATGCCAGGGCGTATGCCATGATATCCCTAAACGGGATACGAACCCTTATCTTGGGCGGTTTATACTCCCTCAGGAATGTTTTTATCCGCTGGTAATATACTTCCGGCGAATAAAGGTATTGAAGCACATTGCGATACCCTTCCTTCAAGGCTTCCAAATTCATGATGGGGACGATGTTGGTTGTGCCATCGACATTATCTCCCGACATGCGTTCCAATAACCGCCCTGCTTTTTGCAATCTCTGATACAGTTGGGTTCCGGGAGGGGCTTGGAGCAGCCCTACCATGGCAGTGACAATGCCGCTTTTTTGAATGAAATCGCTGACGATATGGAATGTTGAAGAGGTATCGTGATCGAAGCCAACTATGAAACCACCTTGAACCTGAATGCCGGCGCGTTGGATTTTTTTGACATCGGCAATCAAATCACGTTTCAAGTTTTGCTTCTTGCCCACTTCTGCCAGGCTGTCTTCTTCGGGTGTTTCGAT
>JBDKUB010000214.1:0-1541 GCA_039679915.1 Anaerolineaceae bacterium | reverse complement strand
AGAATGCTCAAGAGAGTATTGAGCAATACCCAGAGCGTTGCGAAGGAGAGCTAATCACCGCAATCATCATCGAAAATACTTCGCTTCGCTCTGGGCTTTTAAATAATTCTATGGTAATAATTATGGGGCATAAATTCAAAAAGAAAGCGATTCTAATTTTTTCAAATCATTCTTTGCGCCTAACTGCTCGAAAATCAATTGTGCTTCGTGAACCATTAATCGAGCACTAGCTGGGTTACCCTTATCCTTTGCCAACCGTGCCAATGCGACCATCGAGCGGCCTTGTTCGAGTTGATTGCCGACCGTTTGAAAAGTTGCTGAGCTTTGGGATAATAAAGTTTCAGCGTACGGAAAATTGCCTATCCTTCGCATAACTTCCCCTAATAAACGCATTGCACGACCGTGGTCTTCTGCCTGGCCGGGTAACCTGCCGGTGCTTACATGCCGGAATAAACCCAAAGCATCTTCTCCCCAACGGCGGGCTTCTTCCAAATTATTCATGCCTAGATTCGCCAGTCCGATATATGTGTATACGTCTACCAGATGATCTTGTGCCCCAATTTCTCGAAATGTCTCAAGGGAGCGTTGGCTGTATTCTAGTGCAGCCTGCCAGTCTTCACTGGCGAGGAAAAGACGAGCAAAATCCAGCGAAATCAAACCTACATAATAGGTATGACCAATCTGACGTGCGCGACTTAAAGCCTGACTCAAATGCCGGCGAGCATCGTCCAAATCACCCCGGTCGAGCAGCAGTAATCCTAAGTTGATATGGACTTCGATCATTCCTTCGACATCGCCTAGGGTAGCATGTAAATTTACACTGCGTTTGAAATTTTCCAAGGCGCTGTTCCAATCGCCACGTTTCCAACCCATTAAACCCAAATTGTTGAAAGACCGAGCTACACCACCGATATCCCCAATCTCCTGTCGTAAAACCAGGCTTTTACGCAAATAAGTTCCAGCTTGGTCGAGTTGGTCTTTCTGAAAATATACGCCTGCTAAGCGGTTGTACACCGATGCGGTGAGTTCGAATTGTTCTTGATTTTCAATTAGGGAGAGCGCTTTGAAAAGGAAATCTCCGGCGGCATCCAGATCGCCTTTGCGAAATTGGATCCAGCCGATATCATTCAAAATTTGAGCCTTCTCGAATAAGGGGGGATTATCGGTATTTTCAAGATATTTACTGGCACTTTCCAAGGTCGTAAAAGCGGAGTCGTACTCACCCTGCCGTTCCAAGGTACTGGCAATTTTCCGCAGGAGAATACTTTTATCTCTACCTGACATTGGGTATGGATTTTGATCTAATTCTTCCAGGGCAGATTGATAATATTGACGAGCGGGCTGGTATTCTCCGGCTAATAATGCCAGATCGCCCAACCCCATATTGATTTGGACCATTTGCGTTGTAGTATGTGCGACTCTGGGTAATAAATCTAAAGCCAAATTAAAATGTTCTTGTGCTTGTTCATTAATATACCCTTGGGCTGCTTTTTGACCAGCTAAAATCAGGTAATGAAGCGCACGATCCAATTGAGGACTCC
>JBDKUB010000069.1:0-8008 GCA_039679915.1 Anaerolineaceae bacterium | reverse complement strand
AAGATCAAAGCTGGCTTATTCAAAGGAATCTCATCTATCAGCAGAGGCGGGATTTGCTGCTAAGTGGATTGAGAGAGCTTGGTTTCGCTCCCAATATACCCAATGCTTCATTATATGTCTGGTGTCCTATTCCTTCAGGGTGGACATCCACAGCCTTTTGTGAGAAATTACTGGAAGAAGCCCATGTCAGCGTAACGCCTGGGGTCGTATTTGGGAGACAGGGTGAGGGCTATATTCGCATAGCCATTACCTCGCCCAAGGAGCAAATCGAAAAGGCGATAATGAATATGAAGAATGCCAAGCAATTATTCGAAAGGAAGACGGAATGATGCTACGCTTTTTGACAGCCGGAGAATCGCATGGATTAGCGCTGATGACCATCCTGGATGGTTTACCTGCCGGCTTAACGCTTGCTGAAGAGATCATCAATCATGAGCTGAACCGCCGGCAAACAGGATATGGAGCAGGGGGCAGGATGAAAATCGAAAATGACCAGGTTCGGATCGTTGCCGGAACGATGGATGGAAAAACTACAGGCGCTCCCCTGGGGATGTTAATCCAGAATAAGGACCACGCCAAATGGCAGAACAAACCTATTTCCCCTTTTACCATTCCGAGGCCGGGTCATGCCGATTTAACCGGGGCAATCAAATTTGGTTTCGAAGATTTACGGCCTGCACTAGAACGTGCCTCAGCTCGAGAAACCGCTGCCAGAGTAGCCGTAGGTGCCGTTTGCAAACATTTCCTGGCTCAATTTGAGATTAAGGTGGGAGGGTATGTAATCTCTATTGGAACTGTTCATTCCCAGTTGGAAGAGGATTCTTACGAAGCACGCTTCGAAAAGGCAGAGGCTTCGGATGTGCGCTGTCCATCCGCGCAAGCTAGCAGTGCAATGCACCAATCCATCGAGCAAGCCATAAAAGCTAAGGACACGTTGGGGGGTGTCATCGAAATTGTTGCATTAGGTGTTCCGCCTGGCTTAGGGAGTTATGTTCAATGGGACCGCCGCTTGGAGGCGCGTTTAGGTTCAGTTCTATTGAGCGTTCCTGCCATTAAGGGGGTGGAATTTGGCGATGGGTTTAAAGTCGCTGACATGCGCGGCAGCCAGGCTCAAGATGCCATATTCTTGCAGGATAATCGCGTGATTCGGGAAACCAATCATGCCGGTGGGCTTGAAGGAGGAATCTCGAACGGAGAACCCTTAGTGATGAGAGTTGCTATGAAACCGGTTGCTACAACGTTATCCCCACAGCAGTCTGTCGATTTGGCGGCTAAAAAAGAAGTACGCACTCAATATGAGCGTTCCGATTATTGTCCGGTACCCCGGGCAGTGCCTATTTTGGAGAGTATGGTCGCCTTTGTATTGGCTGATGCATTAATCGAAAAAATCGGAGGCGACTCGTTGAGTGAAATGCAGCCACGATTTAAAACATTGCGAAAAGCCCGTTTACAAGATCTGCCCATGGACAACGAAGCAAAAATATTTTGGAAGAAGGCGGATTAAATCATGATCTTTCTCTATGGGCCGCCCGGTTCGGGTAAGACTACTTTAGGCAGATTATTGGCGCAATCTTTAGGTATTCGCTTCACCGACTTGGACGATTTGATTGCTTATGAAGCCGAGCAGAGCATACCAGAAATTTTTGCGACCGAAGGAGAAAGCGGATTCCGCGCCAGGGAAAAAGCTGCCTTAAAACAGGTCGTTCGCCAAAATGAGCAGGTGATTGCTTTAGGGGGCGGGGCGCTGCTGGATTCGGAAAATCGTACGATTGCAGAGACGAATGGGAAAATCGTGTGCCTGAATGCGCCATTCGATGAATTATTGAGAAGAATGGAAAATGATGACGATAATCGACCTTTACTCGATGGTGAGAAAGCCTCCCTTCTGAAAACTCTCTTAAATCATAGGAAAAAACATTACCAATCGTTCGAATTGCAAATATCCACACAAGGGTATGAAGCAGAAGATTTGGTACGGGAAATTCAACTCTTATTGGGGCGCTTTCACATTTCGGGTATGGGAAATCCGTACGATGTTATCATAGAACCCAAATGTCTTTTGGGGTTGGGAGACGAATTGCGTAAACTTGGTTTATCCGGTCCGGTTGCTGTGGTCAGTGACCGGAATGTCGCCAATTATTATATGCAAGATATTCTCAAGGACCTTAAGAAAGCCGGGTATGATAGTTTTTCGGTGGTGTTGCCAGCCGGGGAGGAATATAAAAATATCAAGAGCATCGAAAAACTATGGAAAACGTGGCTATCTCATTATATGGAACGAACTAGTACCGTCATCGCATTAGGAGGCGGTGTGGTGGGGGATATAACCGGTTTTGCAGCCTCTACCTATTTGCGAGGGATTGCCTGGGTTGTTGCGCCGACTTCGCTTTTAGCAATGGCGGATTCCAGCTTGGGAGGCAAAACAGGCATCGATACCGCTCAGGGTAAAAATTTGGTTGGGGCTTTCCATTCACCATCCTTGGTATTGACCGATCCTGATACCTTACAAACTTTACCCGAGGTCGAATGGCGCAGTGGTATGGCGGAGGTCGTTAAAGCCGGTTTGATCGGCGATATTGCGCTTTTCGATATTTGTAGTCAAGGATGGGATGTTATTCGCCAGGATATCAATGATATCGTTCGGCGAGCTGCTGCTGTAAAAATTCGATTTATTCAGGCAGACCCTTTCGAGAAAAATATTCGCGCTGTGCTAAACACCGGTCATACCATTGGTCATGCCATCGAAAAAGCCACCCATTACCGGGTGAGGCATGGCGAAGCCGTTGCAATTGGATTGGTAGTCGAAGCGCGTTTAGCCTATGAATTGGGTTTGGCGAGTGCTTCCCTGGCAAAAGATATCAGCCTATGTTTACAGGGATTGAATCTCCCCTACGAGATACCACAGGAAATCGACAAAGAGCTTTTTTACAGAACCATACAATACGATAAAAAGAAAGCCTCCGGGAAGATACAATTCGCTTTGCCGGTGAAAATTGGCGAAGTAAAACCGGGGGTTGTTATCGACGACATGCGATTGATCCAATCACTGATATAGGAGGAAATATGCACTCATTATTAGTTTTGCACGGTCCGAACTTGAATTTACTGGGTAAAAGGGAACCCGACATTTACGGTAAATTGAGTCTGGATGATATAAATAATCGTTTACTGCAATCGGCTGAAAAGATAGGTTTTGAATTAAAGATATTTCAATCAAATTGCGAGGGTGAACTAATCAATGCGTTACACGATGCTCAAAATTGGGCAGCGGGAGTGATATTCAATCCGGGGGGATATACCCATACCAGTGTAGCGATCCGCGATGCCATAGCAGCCATCCAGATTCCGGTCATCGAGGTACACCTGTCGAACATTGATAGTCGGGAGGAATTTCGCCGAATTTCGCTTACTGCCCCGGTTTGCAGAGGATCGATTGCAGGATTTGGATGGCTTTCCTATTGGCTGGCATTGCAGGCATTCTCGACAGAATTATTGGAATGAGAGCTTTTTAATCAGCGCGTGCTATAATCTTGAAACCTGATAGATGTTAGTTAAGGAACACGCGTATGATTTTAGTCACCGGTGGAACAGGTTTCATCGGAAAAGTATTAGTTCGCACCCTGGTTGAATCCGGTTACCCGGTTCGAGTATTAATTCGTCCATCGAGAAAGTCGCCCGATGTACCCTTTGGTGTTCCGGTCGAGGCGGCTGTGACCAGTTTAAGCGATGCGCGTGGATTACGGGCAGCGATGGTGGGGATAGATGCGGTTTTCCATTTAGCCGGAGCGGAGCGAAAAGGCGCTTATGCCAATTTAAACGCGGTCGATATTCTGGGAACGCGGGCGGTATCCCAGGTAGCGGCGGATGCTGGCGTGGACAGGTTGTTTTTTATCAGCCACCTGGGGGTCGATCGGGCTTCAGCTTATCCGGTTTTCAAAGCAAAAGCCATCGCTGAAGAGGATATCCGGAAATGTGGCGTCGATTACACCATAATTCGTTCCTCTATTGTATTTGGCGAATTTGATCGTTTTACAACCGCTCTGGCAGAACTATTATCTTCAATTCCTTTAGTAATTCCAATTCCTGGGGATGGGAAAACTCTGGTCCAGCCATTATGGGTGCAGGATTTGGTCACAGTTTTGGTGTGGTCGTTGGAAAATAACTCTACACGAAATGAAACATATGAGGTGGGCGGTCCTGAATACATGCCCTTTTCTCAAGTAGTCCAATTGATCATGGAAACCATTGAAGTCAGAAGGAGAATGATATCAATCTCACCGCCTATTTTACGCGGGGTAACGGTAACCCTTGAATCGATTTCTCCGACCTTGCCGGTTTCAGTTTTTTGGTTGGACTACCTGGCTGCCAACCGCACCTGTCCTTTAGACAATTTACCGCGCTTGTTCAACCTGGCGCCGGCGCGCCTATCCCATCAACTAGATTATTTGAAAGGAGTAAATTGGAGCAAACCAATTTTGAAAATGTTGCTTCAGAACAGGTAATTATTCATGGATATAAAAATAAAAGCAATCGAATCACCTGAGGATATAATTCAAGTCGAAGAAATCCAGCGTCAGGTTTGGGCGGGGTCGGAAACTGAAGTGGTTCCTGCTCATATGTTGATTGGTATCGTTCAGCATGGTGGAATATTGATTGGGGCATATGTCGAAGATGTTCATTCGGAAAAATGCGTAGGATTTGTTTTTGGTTTTCCGGGAATGTACTATACACCCGATGGACCTCGCCCGATGCATTGTTCACACATGTTAGCTGTGCTTCCTGAATATCGGGATGCCGGCTTGGGGTATAAATTAAAAAGAGCCCAATGGCAGATGGTGCGCCATCAAGGTTTGGACCGCATCGTTTGGACATATGATCCCTTAATGAGCCGAAACGCCTATCTCAACATCACCAAACTTGGCGCGGTGTGCAATACCTATTTACGAAATGTTTACGGAGATATGCGCGATGAAATCAATTTGGGATTGGAATCCGACCGGTTTGAGGTGGATTGGTGGGTTAATACGAATCGCGTCAATCGCCGACTAAGCCGGAGAGTCCGTCGCCCTTTAACCCTCGAACATTACCTGAAGGCTGATGTACAAATCATCAATCCGTCGCAATTCAATTCTGAGGGATTACCCTGCCCAACGGGAATTCTTTCCAATATAATCGATAATATAAAATATGAAGCCTCAAAAGAGCAGCCACCGGTTATGTTTTTGGTGGAAGTGCCATCTGATTTCGATGCTTTGAAAAATGCTGATAAAAATCTTGCGATAGAATGGAGAGATCACACCCGTCAAATTTTCGAGACTTTATTTGAATCCGATTATTTGGTGACCGATTTTGTCCATTCTACAGGATCAGAATCACACAGCTATTATGTTCTAAGTTATGGGATGAGTACATTATGATCATCGAATCCGTTGTTTTACATCATATTCGTATGCCACTGCGGTCGACCTTTGAAATCTCTTCCAGTCGTTCAGACGACCGGGATTGTATTTTACTAGAGGTCATTGCGGATGGTATTCTTGGTTACGGGGAATGTGTTTCTGACCGTGATCCCGGTTATTCCTCTGAAACCGTTGGAACTTCGTGGCACATTCTACAAGAGTTCCTGGTTCCCAGTTTGTTGGGTAAGAATATCGCAGAACCAGGCGATATTCATAAAGAAATCCGCAATATCAAAGGCCATCTGATGTCAAAAGCTGCGGTTGAAATGGCTTTATGGGATATCAAGGGGAAGAAGGAAGGCCGTTCATTGCGCAGCATGTTTGGTGGTGTCCACTCCAAGGTGAAAGTAGGTGTTTCGGTAGGAATTCAATCCTCTCCTCAAATTTTGGTAAAGACCGTGGAGGATTATATCAATCAGGGATATAAGCGGGTAAAACTAAAAATAAAACCCAATAAAGATGTCAAGGAAACTCAGGCAGTTCGGGAAGCCTTTCCGGATATTCTTTTACAAGTGGATGCCAATTCGGCTTATACATTAGAAACAGCCGATGCGTTAAAACCATTGGATGATCTCGGTCTTTTGCTCATCGAGCAGCCCTTGAGCGAAGATGATATTATCGACCATGCGCAGTTACAATCGAAATTCAAAACAGCTATTTGCCTCGACGAAAGTATCTTGTCCACCCGACATGCACGGCAGGCGCTGGATTTGGGCGCATGCCGCATTATTAATATCAAACCGGGCAGGGTGGGAGGCATGAGCGAAGCCATATCGATCCATGATCTCTGTCTCAAGCGGAATATCCCAGTATGGTGCGGTGGGATGTTGGAAACTGGCGTGGGGAGAGCGGCTAACCTGGCTCTGGCATCCCTGCCCGGTTTTACCCTACCTGGGGATATTTCGGCAACTGAAAGATATTACTTCGAGGATATTACTTGCCAGTGGTTTACTTTAAATCCCGATAGTACCATCACGGTCCCGGAAGCTGCAGGTCTGGGTATCGATATTGATCAGAAAAATCTAGAAAAATATACATTGACAAAATTGGCTTTACCATAATTTGCATTAATAAATAACTTCAGCTATACTTTTTATATTCATCGGAGGTATTATGCAAATTTATGATATATCATTGACCATCGAGCCTGGGATGACCATCTGGCCAGGAGATCCTGAAGTTAATTTAGAACGGGTAGCCACTATAGGGAAAAATTCTAGTGCGAATATTTCGAAATTGAGTATGGGCGTTCACGCCGGTACCCATGTCGACGCGCCAATCCATTTTATCCCATCAGGTACTGGGGTAGATCAACTGCCATTGAAAATATTAACCGGACGAGTCTATGTTTTGGAAATGCTGAAACCCAATCTTATTACCGTTGATGAATTGAAAAAAGCGGATATTCCACCCAGGACACGGCGATTGATTATAAAAACACGCAATTCACAAATTTGGTCTTCCAATAACAGAAGGTTTCAGGAAGAATTTGTGGGTATAGATGCCGAGGGAGCTCAATTTTTAGTCGATCATGGCGTTAAATTAATCGGTTTGGATTACCTGTCGATAGCGCCGTACAAGCAAGGAAAGCTGCCTCACGAGATATTTTTGAAATCTGGAGTAGTAATCGTCGAGGGACTGAATCTATCAAAGGTAAGTCAAGGTCGATATTCTCTTTATTGCTTGCCTTTGAAACTATTGAATGCGGATGGTGCACCCGCACGAGCTATCCTGATTGGTGTATAAATATTGATGACGATGTGGCAGCAAGTTTAGCCATGAATAAAAAATATCGACCCGTTAGATATTTAATTCTATTAGCAGGCGTCATCATCTTTTGTAGCTGTCAACCTGCGCAATCAGAAATTGCAAAGGAGGCTGAAATGTCTATTTCGTTATCCAGCGCTGCATTTACTGAGGCAGGGATGATTCCTCAAAAATATACCTGCGATGGAGAAAATATATCTCCCCCACTGAATTGGACCGAAATTTCCCAAAATGCTAAAAGCCTGGTATTGATCGTCGATGATCCGGATGCTCCCGCGGGTATTTTTGTGCATTGGGTTCTATATAATGTTGATGCTAGCCTGAGAGGGTTACCAGAAGATGTCGCCAAATCTGCATCTGTCAGCGGGATTGGGTTGCAGGGGGTCAATGATTTTCGCCGAAGCGGGTATGATGGCCCCTGCCCGCCGAAAGGATCACCGCACCGGTATTATTTTAAACTGTACGCTTTGGATACGATGTTGTCTCTGAAGGCTGGAGCCAGTAAATCCGAGGTAGAGAAAGCCATGCAGGGGCATATTCTGGCGCAAGGGCAGTTAATGGGTAAATACAGTCGAAAATAGGAATATATTTCACCTGGTGAAATCATTATCCATAATATGTATGCTGGTTTAACCAAAAACCGCCCGGTTATCTATGGGCGGTTTATTTTTACTGAGTTTTATGCTTCTTGCGGCATAGGTGTCCCGCTATTTTTTTTGAAGGGGGGCGGGAAGATAGATTCGAATTCCTCACGGGTCACCGTTTCGACTTCAAGCAAGCGT
>JBDKUB010000174.1:0-5568 GCA_039679915.1 Anaerolineaceae bacterium | reverse complement strand
CCCACACCAAAGGATATCCATCGGCAGTCACGATTTGCCCGTTCGCATCTTTGGAGAATACTCCATTACGGGTATAGGCAGTCCGCCCATCGGGTAATGTAACGGCGAAAAATCCATTGCCATCGATGGCCAAATCGAAGTCATTATCCGATTGCTGCAGGGTGCCTTGTTCCCAAATCATTTGCGTCGACCGTAATTGCACGCCGTTTTTAAATTGTGCGTTCAATAATTCTTGGAAATTCGAGCGGTTGCTTTTATAACCAACCGTATTGACATTGGCTAAATTGTTGCTGACCATATCCAGATCGAGCAACTGAGCCAGCATTCCGCTTCTGGCAACTGCTAATAGGTGATTGATTGACGATACCATTTTTCTTATCCTGAATTAAGTATATTTTCCAAGTGTGGAAATCGTTCTTGACAGTAATTCGTCTTGATTTTGGACCATCGATTGGGCTGCTTCGTATGCCCGCGCCACAGCTACCATTTGGGTCATCAAATCGGCAGAATTAGCGTTGGACATTTCCAAATATCCCTGCTCGATTGTACCGACTTCCTCACCATTAGGTGCGCTATTGGCAGAAAAAGTATTTGGTAGATCACGGCTTAGCTCGGTTGCGGGATTTAAGAAGGAAGCAATTCCGATTTTGCCGGCATCTACGCCTTCTACCTGGATAGTTCCATCGCTGGCAACAGTGACGTCGCCATCCGGAAGGTTGATCTCCGAACCCGATTCATCCAATACTTTATAGCCGTCGATTGTTACCAGGTTGCCATCCAGGTCCCGCGAAAACCGTCCGTCACGGGTGTATCTTTCGCCGTTGGGGGTCATCACGCGAAAGAAGCCCTCCCCTTGAATAGCAAAATCCAGCATTTCCCCGGTTTCACGCAAGCCGCCTTGATCAAAATTGGTCGTTTCGGGGGCGGTATCGACGCCCAAACCTAAATTTCCGATATATTGATTATTGGCGGCGCCGTTTAGATCTCCGGGTGGAAAAATGACTGACGTATCGATAAAATCATCCAGCGAGACCATAATTTGTTTAAATCCCGGGGTATCCAGATTGGCGATATTATGCGATATTGTGGATTGGCGGGTGAGGTTTGCCACCATGGCTGACGCGGCAGCATATAATCCTTTTATCATGGTAATTATTCCTCCTTTCCTAAAGCGGTGTTTTGCTTAGGGTGGGTTAAGCTTATGAACATCTGTACTTCGTCACGGGTCATCCCCATTTGACGGGAAATATCCAGAACCGACATGCCTCCCTCTGCCATGGCGTTGATGATGCGATTCCGGTCGGTGGATGAAGATGAAAATATTTGTGACATTGGATTTGCAGTTTGGCCATTATTATTTTGAATCAGAGATAGTAAGGTCTTGAAATCACCTTGCGCCATCATTTCAGAGCTGGGTTCTATTTGATTGGGAGCAGAAACCGATGGGGATGCCTTTGTCTGTGCAGCGCTGCTGACCAGCGATTGAAGATTATCAGCTACCGGTTTCAAATGTTCGGTATGTTGAGTTTGTCCACGAATTTGAGCGGTTTCTTTGGCGAGCTGCACCAATTTCAGCGTATCATTGAGTAAATTATCTGTAATAATGGTCATAGGATCTACCCTTCAGCAAGAGAAGCAGAATGCTTCACAGCGTAAGTTTGAGAGGGGTTGCTATTTGGCTCTTGAGTTTGATTCTCATCCACCAATAAATCACGGGTCTTTTTTCCTAGAATACTTCTCAAATTCATGATGATGCGGGCATGAAGCTGACATATCCGGGATTCGGAAACATTCAACACAGCTCCAATTTCCTTAAATGTAAGATTTTCATAATAGTAAAGTGATAATACCAGTTGCTCACGTTCGGGCAATGCCTGGATGGATTCGACTAGAATGGAACGCAGTTCCTCTTCTTCGAATACCGTAGAAGGTTCGACCTGATTTTCATCGGTTATCAATTCATGCAGTGAGATGATGTCATCGCCTTCGGTGTTCATGGTTGTATCCAATGAAACAAAGATATGGCTGCTATCCACCAGGATTTGGCGCAGCTTATCGATATCGAGGTTTAGATGTGTGGATAATTCTTCATCCGTGGGAGGGCGTTCGAGTTTTTCCCAAAGCTGCGAGATGGCATCTTGAACCAGACGGGTCTTTTGACGGGCGCTGCGTGACAGCCAATCGTGCAGCCGCAGATAATCGATGACATTGCCGCGAATGCGAAGTGTGGCATAGGTGCTGAATTGGGTCTTGTAACTTGGATCATATCGATCTACAGCTTCGATCAATCCCAATAATCCCTGGCTGGCAGCATCTTCATAATCCTGCCCTAAAGATTGCGATAAGCCGAGACGACCAAGCACATAATGCACCAACGGTACATATCTCAGGATGATCTCCTCTCTCAATCCTGGGTCATGTGTGGCGACATATTGGGATATTAATTCGACGTCGTCTCGTTTTGTGTCCATCTTTTACTCAAACATTTTTTTCGAAAGTGCTTGCACCACTTGAGTTATCCGTAGTATGGGATTTCAATTTATTCACTTTAACAAGCACGCTTTCCAGCGATTCTTTGACCATGATCCAATTGATCAGCCATAGGATTATGCCAATAGACAAAATGGCAAGACCACCGCGAATAGCGGCATGCAATATTGTTGCACCTGAGGCAACCGAGATCACCGAAGTAACCACACCAATGAGAATGATAATCAGCTTCGAAATAGAAAATGAAACATCGACTAATACCGGTAAAGTGCTAGGAGATGAGCTTTTAGCGGTGGCTTTTTCCGGCTTGGGGGATTCGGCGTTTTTGTCCTTTTTGCTCATTTGATGATCCTTTCACCCAGGACTAAGCCGGCACATTTCTTTGCGTCCGCTTTGATTAAGTTATCTAATATTTGTGTGCCAAATGTGAAATAGGCTAGAGACGCCTGGGTATGCCAGGCTAAATTGAGTATATCGCCGTAGTAAGTGGTTTCATCCAGCTTGGTGACAATAAATCCGCTGATATCGAACGGGCTGTAGGCTACCCAAGCCTGGCGCAGGTCTTTTTCTTTAGCGGTTGCCGGGGCAGTCAGATAAACGACCTTCTGCGGAACAGTCGTGAGAAATGTGCCTAAATCGACAATTTCACTCTCTTGATAGGGATTATGGGCTGAGGTATCCAGCATAATGATTTCCGCTTGTTTTTCGTTTTGGATTGCTTGTTCGAGGTCCTGGGGTGTATATGCCAGATATAGAGGGATATTCAAAGACTGCGTGTAGGTTTGGGCTAGTGATATTGCGCCTGTACGAATGGTATCGGCACAAATCCAAGCCACTTTTTTGCCCAGGGTTTTCAGATAATAAGCTGCCAGTTTGGCGAGAGAGCTGGTTTTCCCTGAGCCGCTCAACCCGACGACACATACGATGCATTTGTTATCGGTTGTGGCTCGGATGGCTGGGTCCACTTTCAGTGTGCGGATGTAAGCTTCTAGTTGATATTTGATATGGTTGGAAATACGGGCCGGATTTTCGAGGGCATATGAGCTTTGCGTATTCCCGCAGGTAGTGATGACCTTGTTTACTAATTGTTTATCGACACCTTGATCCAGGAGGTGATTTCTTACTTCGACCAGAGCTTTGGGAATTTTTAATTCCTGCTTCTCATTTTTATCTTCAGGGGCAAGCAGTTGCAGGCTTTGGTTATTCGATTCTGGTGAATTTTTATGGCGCAAGGCGATGGCTGATTGCGGTCCGGCTAAGTCTGCCAAGGCTTTAATAAGCTCGGTTTGGGTGATATCTTGGGCATAGCTTTTCATTCGCCGGTAGTCTCTGGGAGATTTAGGCGATAAAGGGATATCCGAATCGATCTGATTGGGTTGAGAAATATTCGACGAATCGGAAAATTGGTTCGAATCATAATTCTGGGCTGGAATGGCTAAAACCTCGATATCGGGTTTTTTCCAGGTTTGCCATGCAGGTCCAGAAGGGATTTCCCTTACTGAGAGGATCATAGCCTCTGCTCCCAGTTCTTGCTGGACCATTTCGAGAGCTGATTGGGTATTAGGTGCGCGAAAAGTTCGAGGTTCCATAAGACTAATCCAATGTAATCATTCCGTGAGATTTGACTTTCGTTCCAGGGCAAACTTCAGAGAAAGCCAGGACCACCAGGTTTGGCAAGGATTGTTCGACCAGCCGCCTGAAAGCAAGCCGAATTTCCCGAGGGCATAGTAGAATCGGGTAATGCCCGGCTTGGGCGAGCTTTTCCATCTGCTCCCCGGTTCGGATAAGAATTTGTTGTGCCATCCCGGCATCTAATTGAAAGCCGACACCCGATTCGATGGGGATGAGCGAATTTTTTAGGGTTTCTTCAAGTTGTGGAGCGATGGTGAAAACATGCAAATAGCCATCTTCATCCTTATATTGGTTGGAAAGGGTGCGTGCCATGGTCTGCCGAACTGCTTCTGCCAGTACATTCGCATTGCGGGTGATCGGGGCGTGGATGGCTAATACTTCCAGGATGCCGCCAAGGTCACGAATAGGCACTCTCTCTCGTAAAAGATTGCGTAATATCAGTTGAAGATCGCTTAGAGTAACTAGATCGGGCACCACCCCTTCTACTGCCGCGGGCGTTTTTCTTAGCAATTGGTTGATCATTTCTTGCACCATTTGGCGGCTGAGTAAATCGGAGGCATTGTTACGCACTACTTCGGTTAAATGGGTAGCCAGCACGGAAATTGGGGTGACTACGGTATATCCCAACAATTCTGCTCTGCCTTTTTCGGCTTCGCCAATCCAAAATGCAGGTAATCCGAAAGCCGGCTCTGTCGTTGGTGTGCCATGGATTTGTTCTTCGGTAGAGGAAGTGGGTATAGCAAGGTAGCGGTCGATCATGATTTCGCCACGCACCACTTCTTCGCGGCGGATTTTTATGCGGTAAGTTTGCGGTGACAACCGCAGATTATCCCGTACCCGCACGATGGGCAATACTAAGCCAAGCTCATTCATGATTTGGCGGCGGATACCGGTGATGCGCCTCAATAAGTTATCCGGTTGTGTTTCATCGATCAGCGGGATTAGGGCATAGCCGATCTCGATTTCGATGGGGTCGGTCACAACCATTTCCAGCATATCTTGGGGCGTTTCGGGTTCGATTATTTCAGGAGCTTCAGCTTCTTTCGGGACCGCGGCTTTTGATTGATTGCGATAGACGGTGTAAGCACCGACCCCTAAGATGGCCGAAACAGCCATAAAAGGCAGTTTGGGCAAACCGGGCACCAATCCAATCGCCATCAAAATCACCGCCCCAATGGTCAGAGCGTTCATGTTGGATAACTGTCCAATCAAGTCTGAACCTAGGGAAAGCTCGGATGTTGAACGGGTGACGATTAAACCTGATGCCGAAGACACAATCAAGGCTGGAATTTGAATGGCTAGACCGGCGCCGATCGTTAGTAGCACATATTCTTGTAACGCATCCATGAATGGCAGGTTGCGATTTACCATACCGATAATGAAACCACCAATAATATTGACCAACATGACGATGACCGATGCGATAGCGTCACCGCGTACGAATTT
>JBDKUB010000319.1:0-9964 GCA_039679915.1 Anaerolineaceae bacterium | reverse complement strand
GGAGAAGTTTTTGGCATTCGCACCGACTCCCCTAGCCTTGCTGAACTATCCACTTCACTAAGCGTAGATATTGGTGGCAGAATCACCCACCTCCGAGAAGGCATATTAGCCATTGCTGAGGAAATCAAAGCATTAACCAGCGGAAACCGAGCCCTGGCGATGGCATCCATGAATCGAGTGGATGCCGTTCAATCATTCCTGTTGGATATATTCCGCCCAGCCATTAATTACGACCGACCCGGCGCACCGAAAAACGCGTATGCCGACGCGGTTTATGATGTTGACCAGAGCGTGTGATAAGAAGGTTGCCATGGGAAATCTTTTCGGTTCGATACAAAATGCCGTAAGCTCCATGCTTAGTTACCAACAGGTGATCGAGGTCATCGAGCACAATGTTGCCAACGCCAGTACTAAAGGATACCGTCGGCAGGAAGCTATCCTTACGCCGGGTGTGCCCACTTCGACTGCCCGCGCTGGAGGTAATTATGTCGGCCAGATGGGTACAGGTGTCCGGGTCGATTATATTCGCCAATATAATCTGGCATTCATCGACGCACAAATTCGCAGCCAACTGGCAGAGAGCTCAAAATGGGAACTATCGTCCAATATTTTGTCACAAATCGAAGCGACTTTTGATGAAACCGGTGATGATGGTTTAATCCCAAAATTAGACGCTTTTTGGGCAGGATGGCAATCGCTGGCAGACGACCCGGCTAATATGTCCTTGCGCATCAATTTAGTCCAGGTATCAGCAGACCTGGCAGATGCCATCAACAACCGCGTCGATACTTTGAACAGCATCCGTCAAGATCAAAATAACGCTATCTTGCAATCGGTGGATGAAATCAATTCCATTGCCACTCAGGTAGCGAAATTGAATACCGAAATTACCAAAGCTATCGGCGTTAATGAATCACCCAACGATTTAATCGATGAACGAGACCGATTGCTAGAACAATTGGCAGAATTGACCGGCGGTACTGTAAATATCCAGGAAAACGGGGAGGCTTTGGTGACCATTGGCGGTCATGCCCTGGTCGTAGGCTCTAATGCTTTCGAATTGACCACAACCAGAGATAGCAACAACCTGGTGCAAATCTCCTGGGAAGCAGATGGAAGAGACTTCATTCCCAACAGTGGAAAATTAGCCGGCCTTTTCGAAGTTCGCGATGTCACTGTTCCAGAACAATTAACTGGTCTGAAAGAATTGGCAGAAACTTTAACCGAGGAAATCAATGAACAACATGCGGAAGGCTATGATTTAAACGGCAATGAAGGAGATGAGTTTTTCGTATTCAGCACTAGCGGCGATTATTATTTCAATCTCAAACTGAGCGACAACCTTGACGACCCGGCTCACATCGCAGCAGCTTCCAGCGAGGATTCACCCGGAGACGGGAATAATGCCACAATTATGGCTCAATTACGAGAAGCATTACTAATGAATGGTGGAGCTTCTACATTTAATAGTTATTATAATTCACAAATTACAGCCTTTGGCTTGAAAGTGAAGGAGGCTAACACCAAATCAAGCGATTCCAGCGTTGTTCTAAGTTCATTGACGGAAATGCGTGATTCAGAATCCGGTGTTTCTCTGGATGAGGAAGCCGGAAACCTGGTGAGTGCTCAAAAATCATACCAGGCTTGCGCCAGAGTTTTGACTGCTATCGATGAGATGCTTGAAGTTCTCATAAACGGTACCGGCTTGGTAGGAAGATAAAATAACAACCAAGGAAGGTGATCGATGAGAGTCACACACCGAATGATGACGGAGAATGCCATACAAAATATGGAAGATAGTTTGCAGAGGCTCTACACTTTACAGCAAAAAGCATCGACGATGAAAAATATTCAACGCGCCTCTGATGATCCCAGCACCGCCTCCACGGTGCTTACCCTGCGTTCGACCGTCGAAATAAACAAATCTTATATCAGCACAACTCAGCTCTCCGATGATTGGATGAGCGCCACAAACACTGCCCTCGAACAAATGCTCGATGTGGCAAAAAGAGCTGTGCAGCTTGCCCAAACCGGAATGGCAGATACACAAGGCGCCGATGAACGGCAGGCTTTGGCAGACGAAATGGGCAGCTTACTGCAGCAAGCCGTTGATATTGGCAACACATCCCACCTTGGCAATTATATTTTCGCCGGTTTTAGCACCACAACCATTCCCTTTACCTTGAACAGCGATTCATCGGTGACATATAATGGGGATACTGGCGTAATGCTTCGTCAAATTGGACCCAGCCAAACTATTTCACAAAATATTATTGGCAATACCTACTTCAGTGATTTATTCGAAAACATTGTTATCGCTCGTGATGCGTTGAATTCAAACGACAGCGAAGCCATCCAGAATGCTTTAGGCGGCTTGGAATCGGCTCTGGAATTGGTCAATCAAAGTGTTACTCTCAATGGCACCCGTCAACGGCAGGTAAAACTTACTCAAGAACGATTAGAAAATACTCAAACCGACCTGGATGCCTTGCTTTCTGAGAAAGAAGATGTTAGTATGATCGAGGTTGCTGCTTTATTATCTAACCAGGAAACGGTCTACCAGGCTGTTTTGGAAGTGAGCAATCGAGCAATTTCAGCGTTGAGCTTATTCGATATGTTAAGTTAATTACAGGTGAAAAATGCTGGTACTCACACGACGTACTGATGAGAGTTTGGTTATCAACAACGATATTGTGATCACGATCCTGGCTATCGATGGGGATAAAGTCAAAGTGGGTATTGCTGCGCCGCGTGAAATTACGGTCCTGCGCAAAGAACTATGGGACGCTATAAACGACCAAAATAAGATAGCCGAGCTTCTTTCGAACAATCCCGAACCTGCCAGCTTTGACGAATTGCGTAAGTTTCTTACCGAAGAAACAACCGCTGAAATCGAGGAAATACCCTCGTAAAACTTATATTATCCCCTGATTTGATTTATTGATCAACTTTGTAAGCGCCTATGCTGGATGCGATAAACATATGCCAGCACCTCAGCCACCAGCGCATACAGCTCCGGTGGAATCACTTGATTCACTTCCACATTAGCTAAAGCACTTGCCAGAACCGGGTCTTCCCGGATCGGTATATTCTGCGTTTTGGCAATCGCTAATATTTGCTCTGCAATTACCCCCGCACCCGAAGCAAGCACCCGCGGCGCCACATCTTTCTCAGGATCGTAACCCAGGGCTATGGCATGTTGTTTCTCCTGCTCGCCATACCCTGCTTTTAATATGCGGTCTCTCCGTGTGAACATATTACGCCTCCACACTCACTTCACCGAATGACCGCCACAAAGTCGAAGTACCCAAATTCGAAGTGATTTCGATTTCTGCTGTTTCGCAATTCGTCGATTGCAGGATATATCCGAGGGTTTCTATTCCCTGTTGCAATCCGGGCAGCTCTTCCTCTGCCAAAGCGCGGGTCGTTTCCGTGGTTGTTAATACCTCCACCCCTACCCGTTTTTCCGCAACGGAAACGTTGATTTTAATGGATTCTTTGTCATCCAGATCGACATTGACGACAAAGTGAGTATTGGCTGGATCGATTTGTCCGGTCTCATTATCCGGTAGATACGAGATTTTCAGATGAGCTGTTTGATATTCCTTGCGCGGTTCAGCTCCTTTTGCGGAGGGATTGGGCATTAACAAGGGAATATCCAGACGCAGCCAGGGTTCATGAGTCGGTTCACTATTCGGAGTGGCATTCAACAATTGCATCAGCCGGGCTGCCTCTAAAAAGTGGTCGATTTCTCTTACCAGCTCGGCTTGTGAGAGATCAGACGATAACAAGCGTCTCAATACCACCAGTGTCATCAAACTCTTACCAGATGCATCTAAAACTGGGTTTTGGTCTCCCTTTTGGATGAAATTTGCCAGTTCTTTTTCAATGGGTGTCCCCAAAATCCGAAACAATTCTTGTAAGCTGGTCTGCATCGTTTCACTGTTTTCCTGCATCGATACGACCAAATGACGCAGCAAATCAGCCGCATTTTTAGCGACTCCCCTTGAAACTAAAGATACATTGCTCTGCTGCAATGCCTCCAACCTGGCTTGTAAATTGGTCACCATTTGCACCAATGCTGGAAAGTCCGACTTTGCCAAAGAAAGGGCGCCGCTTGAGAGAGGTAATCCGGCTGCTTTAAGCGCAGCCGCCAATTGAGCCGTACTTTGGTCCCAATTGGTTTCCTGCATCAACACGTTATGCATTTCGGTGACCAGCTCCGGTGTTACAGGTAAACCATTGCTCACCAAAGCCCGCCCAATCTTTTCCGTGACCTGGTTTACAGGCAATCCGGCATATCTCAATAAATTAGGGATCAATTCCGGCGTCAGTGTAGAGGACAATTGCCCCGTTCCCTGACCTTGAGAGAGGAGCTGAATCGTTATTGTAGAGCTTGTCATATCTTTTACTGCGAATTGGGCATAACGATGTTCGATCAACTGAGAAGCCTGCTCCAGCGACGTCATCCTAGCAACGATTTGCACGCCATCCATCGAAAGGACAACTCGGTCCCCCGTTACCTGGATTACTTCCGCGGCAAAACGCTGATTGAGCCGCATTGCCAGCGTGGTATCATCAGTTCTTTGTACAGTTGCTATTGGCGCAGGTCCCGATACGTTCATGGTGCACCATCATGGGGCTGGGAGAGCATATCCTGCTCACCCAGCCCAGCCTTGGTCTAATGATTATCGTTTAAGATTGACTAACTCCTGCAGCATTTCATCCGAGGTCGTAATCACCCGGGATGAAGCCTGAAAACCTCTCTCTGCCAGGATCATATTGGTGAATTCCTGTCCGAGATCTACATTCGAGCCTTCGAGATATCCGGAAACAATGGTACCTCTGCCGCCCGATCCGGCTGCCCCTACATTGGGATCTCCAGAGTTCGGGCTGACCACATACATGTTTTGACCAGCACTCGAAAGGCCACCGGGGTTCGTGAAAGTAGCTATGGCTAACTGACCGATAAGCTGCTGCATACCGTTCGAGTAAACGCCATAAATTTCTCCATTCGAAGGGGTCTGATAGAAACCGGAGAATGTTCCAGCTTCCAAACCATCCCTAGCAATCGTGGAGACATCACTGTCGGTTGCCAACTGGGTCATGTTCCCAAAATCGATGTCGAACACAATCGGGTCAGCGCCACCTGTATCATCTACAGTGATGGTGCCTGTACCTGAAACATATTGACCATCCTCATCGAATACAACCGTTCCGGTATCATCGGCGCCATCGCCGCTGGCTTCCCAACTCCATTCGTTGTCGTCGGTTTTGGTAAATGTAATGGTAATGCTGTGCAACACCCCCAGGGAATCATATACACCCACCGTAGCATTATATTCATCTCCGACTTCAGCTTCTGCATCAAGGTTTCCGCCCAGGTCGACATACGTTGACGCGCTCGCCAAGGCAGTGGCTAAGGGGAAAGAAATAGCCGAGGTCGGTCCGCTAGTATCGACGGTCGCCCCCGAGCCAGTGCCGGTTGCCAACCAGCCTTGGATGCGCATTCCTGTAGCACCATTCACGAGGTAACCTTCGGCATCGATAGAAAGGGATCCATCCCGTGAGTAATAGATATTGGTGCCATCCGAATACACGAAAAATCCTTCACCTTGTATTGCCAGGTCATTGCTGCTGCCGGTGCTTTGTAATGTTCCTTGGGTAAAATTCTCAGTGATGGTCCCCAGCCTAACACCTAATCCTACCTGAGCAGGATTTACACCACCCAAATCGCCGGAAGGTGCAGCACCTTCCCATAGTGTTTGGGCAAACTGATTTTGAAAGGTAACCCGACTCGATTTATAGGCATATGTGTTGACATTAGCGATATTATTCGCAACTACATCCAGATAAGTCTGATGTAAGTTTAACGAACTGATTGCGGTATACATTGAACGTAACATTTTATCCTCCAGAAGTTTGGTTACAAGCCTCCTCCAAGAGGGCCGGCTTGTATATATATTTAGATTGAAATTGATATTGATATTTAGTGTCCATCATTTTGCTTTATCAGCCAAAACCACGCTGTCGATTTGGGTGAATACGCCCTCGCCTCGTTGATTAGCATCCATAGCCGTCACCACAATGCGATCCTTTACGTTGACGATGAATGCCATTTCGTCCATCAATACCAACGATTCGCGTGCACCTCGTTTATCTGCTTTATCTACAGCCATGGCTAAACGCGCCAAGCCGTCATCGGTCAGGTTGATATCCCGCGTCTCGAGTCGTTTTTGGGCATGGTTCGAAAATTTCAGAACTTGTGCTTCAGGCTGAGCAGTCTTCTGCGCCAGTACATCTGCAAAAGTTTGCCCTTCCACTCGAGATTGATTGCTGCTTGGCGATTTGGGTGAAACGGGTTGTATCGAAGTATCTATTCGAATAGGCTCTGTCATATCACCTTCGCTTTCGTCGTCATCCCACGATAATCGTGATAGTTTCTATATAATCCTTGATTTTCTCGATATTGGTGCTGATGGAAGTCAATTGCTGCAACGAATTAAGCTGAGCCATCTGCGCCACCATTTGATTGTTATCCATCGGTGAAAGTGGATCTTGATTTTTCAACTGCGCTAACAGCAGTTTCATGAATGTATCGGTGTCAAAGGCATTGTTCTTTTCGCTGCTGACGGTATTGGCTGCTGCGGCACTTGTTGAGGTAATCCCTGATACAGACATCATATTCTCCTTTCTATATGCGATAATCTATTTCAGTTTCTTTTATATAATTATTTAATGAAGAAGCTTCTTCATTATCGGCAAAATCTTCGTGATAATGAGTCTTCTTTGTTTCTATTCCGGAAAACCGTTGGTCAGCTCCCTGGTAAGCAGATTGGGAATGCCCGCTGTTGACCGAAAGGTTTGCCAGATTTATCCCGGCATCTGCCAGGGAGGTTCTCAGCTCAGATAGACTGCGCTCCAGCAGGCTGCCGGTCATCGGGTTTTCGGTATTGAGTGCAACCGACACACCTTCCGGCCCGCTGCTCAGCCGAATATCTATCCTTCCAAGATTTTCAGGTTGAAGATGAATACGAAGAGATTGCCCATCCGCCCGGCTAAGCAGATCGATCCCCTTGGTGATCTGGTTGATTATCTCTGGTGTTCGAGCTTCCGCCAAGCGGGCCGGCTCCTTTACCTGAACGTCCAATTCTGCCAAATGGACATTCCCATAAGCACTTGTCGCTTGTGGCGGTGATTCGCCTGACAGCTTATTGGCCTCCGCTTTAACTTTGCGGGATTCCAATACCGGTGTTTGGGTCGGGTTTGTCGTATCTTGAGTCTCGGCGCCGGTTGATGTATTTTCACTGGATGAAGCTTGTGCAGCAATAGAATCGAGCCCTGACTGACCGGTTAGCGTGGTTTTGGCAGCATCGATGTTTAGTCCATTTTCCCCGGTTTCACCGGCTGTGCTCATCCCCGTTTTCGTTTGCTCTGAAGGATGGGTTGTATCCGCTTTCGAGGGAACGTTGGCTTTATCGATCTCGATGACTGCCTTCAAATTCCCTTCGCCATCAGGTTTAATACGTTGTAATTCTGAGCTTAGCTCGGGTTGTGTCGTCTCGATTTCTATAGCCATCGGCATGTAATTTCGAGAATCCAGAACCTGTTGTGAGTACGAGGTTTCGCTAGAGGCTGCCTGCGCTGATCTAGAGTCCATAGATACTGCTGTCTTATCGTCGACAATTCGAGGCGCAGACTTACCTTCTACAGAATAAGCGCCCTGTTGGCTTGACGTTTCTGAGCCTACCACCCTGGTTTCCTTATCGGAGGATGCTTGTTTTTCCCCGCTTGATGGCACAGTAAGATCCACATGTGGGAACACAGTTGCATCGGTTTTTTCGTCAAAGGCAACCATAACCCGTTGGCTCTGTCCAGTTTGTCCATCGACCGCCCCAACCAGTTCTTGTGGTGCAGTTGAAGCCTCCGCGGAGGGCTTAGCTTCATCACTTTTAACAATCGGTTGAACGATCTGAGGTTGTCCTGGAACGACCACACCTTCTGTGGCAAGCGCCAGAGTCTCGACATCATCCTCAGGCTTCATTGCTTTTTCAAGCACGCTGTCAAACGAAGCATCGCCCGAGTTTTGGGCATCATTTCCGTTTGCCTTCGGTGCTGGCGGCGGCATGGCGGATGCCTCCATCGCCGCCTGCAAAAACATGACACTATCCATTATTACCTCCTGTCATTATTTAATGACCAGTTTCAAAAGATTGAATTTTTTGGTGACTAATTGGACCATTGCCTGATAACTCAAAACGGTTTCGGTCATATCAGTCAATTCCACGTCGATATCTACATTATTTCCATCAGCCCGCTCTGTGCCTCCTTTCTTACTACTGATTTGAATTGAGGTGGAGTCTCTTTCCGCAGTATCGATATGCTTGGCGTGATCGGTAACCATTCGCAATTTTCCTTTGCTTCCCATAGCCTTGTTCAACGTGGTTTGGAAATCCACAGCCTGGGCTTTGTAAGCCGGGGTATCGACATTCGCCAGGTTTTGACCTATCACCTCTTGTTTTTTCGTCAGCCCGTCTAAAGCACCTTGGGCTGCTCTCATCGCAGGGTCTGAAGTTATCGGATCAGTCATGGGTCACACACCTTCCAATATCTGCTTACTTCATGTAATTTAGAACTCTTTTGACATAGGTCTGCGTTTCGGAGTAAGGTGGAATGCCTCCATATCTGTCTACCGCGCCAGGTCCAGCATTATAGGCGGCTATCGCCAAGGTGACATTGTTGTTGTATTTATCCAGTAACCTATGCAAAAATTTCGTACCGCCGAAGATGTTCTGTTCGGGGTCTAAGGGATCATCCACGCCCAAGCTTTTAGCCGTGGCAGGCATTAACTGCATCAGTCCCAAAGCGCCACTCGAGGAAACTGCATCGGGATTGAAATTAGACTCTGCCTTGATAACCGCTTTGATTAAACCGGCGTCGACATCATATTTTTCGGCAGCAGCATTGATCAAATCGGAAAACTTGCTCGAAGAACCGGAATTGCTGCTCGACTTCGTAGTGTTTACATCAGCCGCCACAGCTTGGGTCGTCGACTCAGAATCTTGGTCAAAGTTATCTGCCAGAATGGTAAACAACAATTGGTACATGACCATTTGGAATTGCGTAGAAAAATAAGAAGCGTCCATAATCATCCTGATTTACACGATATTATTCAACTGCCGAAACGCCCTCGAAATATAAATATCATCCTGCAGGCGGTTTTCCTTTTGAGCTTGCTCTGCTTGATAACGTTCAATTTCGCGGTCTTTTAACGTTTGTAAGGCTTCATCATCCTGCTTGGCACTGATTACTTCGTTTCGCTTTTCTTGCACCTGGTAATCCAGCTCGACAAGGTATGCCTCTTGCTGGATGATGCGTTCATTCACATTATTTAGGCTAGACCGCAACCGTGATATTAAAAACAAATCGATTTCACCTTGCTGCCTGTCTTTCAATTGATTGATGATTCTGCCTCGGCTATCTTGTAAAGCTTCTAAAATCGTCTGGCCAAGTTTTTGTGTTTGCAAAAGACGGCCGAGTTCGACTTCCAATACTTCTACCCGGTTGTGACGATAATCCAAAACAGGTTGAAGCGAAAATTTTGGCGGCATAAACTCCTACCTTCACTCTTAAATCGCTTGCATCATTCTTTGGCATTCCTCGAATGATGTAAACTCATTCTGACCCTGTTGTAGTAATGCCAGAATCGCCGGCATGGCATTGATGGCGGCATCGATTTCAGGATCAGATCCCTTAACATACGCACCAATATTGATCAAATCTCTGGCTTTTTCATAGGTTGCCAGCAATTTACGCACTTTAGCTGCGCTCGTACGGTGTTCCGGGGTTGTCACCGCCGGCATGACGCGGCTGACACTGTTCAATACATCAATGGCAGGATAATGATTTCTCGCTGCCAGATCGCGGGTCAGGACGATATGCCCATCCAAAATACTACGCGCAG
>JBDKUB010000346.1:0-4070 GCA_039679915.1 Anaerolineaceae bacterium | reverse complement strand
GTCTCGCCGCTGATATTCCAGGTCATCATGATTGAAGGGTACATCGAAAAGAAATCGAGCTCCGCCACATGCCGGTGCAACCCCACCAGTGGACGGTAATTCATGCCGCCGGCGTCCGCCAGATTTAGCTGCATCGCAGATTTAAAGCATTCGGTTTGACGTTTTTGCTGCGGCACCAGCACGCCGCGTTTGAGTGCTTCCTGAATCTGCATGGCAGTGAAGCCCGAACCAGGGCTGTTGCGCGCCGCTGTCTGCACCGAAACCCCTGTGACGCGCGCTAACTCAATGGCTGCCTGCAGGCTGAAGCCGCCCGTCATCCCGGCATTGTGCGGATCGATGTGCCAGCGCCCCACCAGGTGTGTCTGGCTCGCCCGGTAGTGGATATTGCCATAGCTGTGAAAGGTGAGCGCTTCCTTGGTGAGCGGCTTTTTGCCCCTATCGCGGTTAGGGTTGAATGCAACGCCGGTTTCCTCAGCCCACCGGAATAAACTGGGAAACAGCCAGCTATCTCCCCAATAAGCCAGGATCAGGTCAGGATCATAGGCTTGTATAAGCTCCCGAAATTGAGCCAGCAGGTTTGGTTTATCATCCAGGCTCAGCTCGTGTTTTGCCTGATCGGTGGTTATCTTGAGACAGGTGGGAGGCGCGTGGCTGGGGTCGCTATCCGGTTCTACCGTCATCTGGCGCACGGGCGGCAACTGGTAGCTCAGCTCCCAGGGGCTATCCAGGGCTTGGATGCTCATAATGCGGTGTTCGCCACCCACCTGCACCCGACAATGCGCCATAGAGAAGACGCCCTTTTCTGCACAATAGCGAATCGAAAGCGGGATATTGGCGTTGTAATAAGTCAGATGATTGAACTGTTCTTTGAGACGGTTGAATATTCTTTGTTGAGCAACCGGGTTGGCAACTTCCACACGCAGCACCTGCAGAGGACCCCGGTAAAGTTCCCTGCCCACCGTATAACCCGTGACCGGCTTTGGAAATTGCTCGGCTAAATATTTTCGGACGGCAGCCAGACGTTCGGCATCTGCTTCGATATAGAACACCGTTTTAAAAGGCTGCACCAGGCGGTAACGCCCGCCATCCTCCCCAATCAACCAAACGACGACTCCATCCTCCTCATCCGCTTCCACCGAGAGCACCCATCCGGTCAAGTCATGTGGCATAGGCAGGATAAAGCAGTTCGAGCATTTCTTCGCGGAATTGCTTCATACGGCGCTCCATCTCGCGCTGCAATCCATCGATTTCCGTATTGGTATATACAATCTGGCGCTCTTTTTGCTTGTTTTCCTCCTGCAGGCGCTGGATTTCTTTTTCCTGAGCCTTGATCTTCGCTTCGAGATGAGCAATGGCTTTCTCCTGTTCCAGGGTCATGCTCAAAAGAATGGTGGCAATCGGTAAAGGGTGGGCAGCTTTTTCCGCTGCCGGGATGTGGAATTCCGAGCGATTCCACAGCGCATCAAACAGGAGCTGGTCTTCATGCAAGAGCAGCGCCCGGCGAAACTCGCTGAAGTGCTGCCGCTCCTGGTGATATTGCATGGTAAAGGGTACTTTGGTATGTCCCATACTACCTCCATTCGACGGCGCGCCGTAGCAGTTGCCCAGCGAGACGGGGGTGATCGCATCGGCACGCTCGGTCACGTCGACTGTTTTCTCCAGGGCATGGAGCAGCCGCTGGCGCCTATCGTCTGCGCTGGCAGTCAATACCAGCGGTGCAGGCTGGCTCAACCGGCGCAGCTCAGCAAAGCTCTCAAACAGCAGCTCATCCACCTCCTTTTCCGGCATGCCTTCCTCATAAAAAGGGCAGAGGAAGTCGCTCACCAGAGTGGGAGTGGCGGCGGTAGGAGTGTTCTTGAGTAAGCCTGCCATTTGGTAACAGGTCTCAGCCCGCGCCAGACTGATGTGATTCTCCAGGATATCGTAATACTGTTCCGTGCGGTTTGCCAACGCATAAGCAATCTCGTGCACGCCAAAACGGTTGCCCCCGACCAGCACGCGCACCGTTCCCTGCATGGCATACTCCACCACCAGATCGCGCAGCCGCAATCCGGTAAAGTGCCGTGAACCGCACACCAGATAAAGCTGCCCTGGGGTAAGGTTAGCTGGCGAGAACATAGATATAATGTAACTCGCCTTTCCCTGTAATTCAATAACCGCATCGGTTAATGAAAGGGTGATTTATTTAACCGCTGGGTTAACCGGGGATAAGAAGCCGTCAGCTATCAGCCTTCAGTTTTTGGAAGCCAGTTATCAGTTGTCGGTTATCGGTTGTCAGTTTTCGGTTGAAGCTGAAAATTGGATGCACAATTTCTCCTCCCCCTTTTCCAGGTGAAAATAAATGAGCGCTAATTCTTTTTCCCTAGAGCAGCATAAGAATTAAGGCATAAACCACCCTCGGTGAAATTGGGGGTGAAAATTCCAAAATTCCTTTTCCTTTTTTTAGTTCCCTGATCGATTTTTAGGACCAATTACGGATTGTAATTCTCAATTAATCGATATAATTATATAAATTCTTCAATGATTAGATATTTGTCATTGGGCACATGTTATAGGAGTATTCCCATGATACCAAGAATGGTTAGAGCTACCTATACCCCTCAGTCAGTTACTGACGGTGCGGGAGTCAATTTAATGCGCAGCATGCCCATTCCCAAGCTGGATTATTTGGATCCATTCTTACTGTTCGATCATTTCGGGTCGAACAATCCACGCGATTACCTGGCAGGGTTTCCCATGCACCCCCACCGCGGCATCGAAACTGTGACCTACATTCTGGAAGGCGAATTGCATTATAAAGACAGCCTGGGGAATGCCGGAAAGATCAGCAAAGGGGGCGTGCAATGGGTAACTACCGGACACGGTATTTTGCATGAAGAAATGCCCCGCAACAAAGTCGGCAAAATGCTGGGGTTTCAATTATGGCTGAATTTACCCTCTGAATTGAAATTATGCCCACCGTGTAGCCGGGAAACCCCCTCCTCCTCCATCCCTGAAATCCATGGCGCAGAGGGATTAAAAATTCGGGTTATCGCCGGGGAATATGAAAGCCAGCTCGGACCGATTACCGGAATGGCTGCCAACTTGCTTTTTTTGGATGTCGCATTACCTCCGGCAACCCCCTTTTCATGCCCCATTCCTTCCGGTCATACCGCTTTTATTTACGTCTATGTTGGTGAAGGATTTGCGCCTCAAAAATACGAGGATATAAAAATCAGCGCTTTGAAATTAGCCGAATTCCGGGATGGTGATTCGATCGATATCTACACGAAAGATAACGCCATACGCTTCTTATTGACCGCTGGACAGCCATTCGATGAACCGGTTGTCAGGCATGGCTCTATCGTCATGAATACCGAAGCAGAAATCGAGCAGGCTTTATTCGAATTGAAAAGCGGCTTGTTTATCAGTAAATGATATCAGGCACAGAATTTAGCCGCCGTTCTTTCCACTACATTCACCAACTTCAACAGTTCACTAACCGAAACCCATTCCTGGGGAGCATGAAAGTTTTCACCATAAGCTCCGGTCATCAATGTGGGAATGCCGGCTTCTTGAAATAAGGCTGCATCACCCCAAGCATTTTCACCAACCAGCAGGGCAGGTTGACCTATCTCACGCTTCATTTCGGAGGATAGTATCTCTAATAATGCCTCGTGCCCTTGCGCCATGAATGGATTGCGAGCTAGGTTAACTCGCACTTCACCTTTGAATTTTGGATCGATTTTTTGAATTTCTGAAAAGATACCCCTTATTTCTTCAAGACGGTTGTCAATCGTTTCACCTGGCTGGGTGCCTATCTCGATCCCGAGATGGCATTTGTCGGGGTAAGTGGCGTAATCCGTACCTCCTTGAATCGTACCGGTGTGGAAAACCGTCTTGCCATTCAAAGGATGCGGATTAGCTGTATATTTTTCCTGATCGATTTTATGCAGTCTTGTGATCACCTCCGCCATATGGGCAATAGCATCCACCCCCATTTCCGGCGCACAGCCATGAGCTGCCTTGCCTTCTACATATATATCCAGCCAACCAAATCCCTGATGGGTTATGGTGACATTCCCCAATCC
>JBDKUB010000105.1:0-1906 GCA_039679915.1 Anaerolineaceae bacterium | reverse complement strand
ATTCTTTATATGGTGTCATCGTTAACCGAGTACCACAAGATGCCTGTGAATTCGTAAAAAAAATCGCAACACCTTATCTCGAACGAAGAAATATTCCTGTATTTGGAGCAATCCCTGAATCACCCAGTCTAGCTGCATTAACCGTGGGTGAACTAGTCAACGCATTAAAGGCACAAATTCTCACGAAAAATCCCAACCTGGACACTCGAGTTGAAACGCTCACCATTGGCGCAATGACAGTCGATGCTGCCTTAAGCCGTTTTCGGAAACAAGTTAACAAAGGTGTAATCACCGGCGGAGACCGAACCGACATTCAATTAGCGGCTTTAGAAACAAGCACCGCATGTCTCATTTTGACGGGAAATCTTCACCCCAATCCACTCATTATTAAACAAGCCGAAGAATATGGCGTTATTATTCTTTTAGTGCCTGAAAACACCATGGAAACTATCGAATTAATCGAACGGGTCTTTGGAAAAACGCGGTTAGCTCAGCCAATAAAATTACAAGAATTTGAAAACCTATTTCAAAATCATGTAGATACGCAACGTCTAATCAGCGGAATCTGACCTTCTTGAAATAGGTATGAATATTTTACGGTTCCACAAAGTCTGTAACCTTTTGGAGAAATTTCACTAATGAATGTTTCAGAAGCAATCCGCACCAAACGCGCTATTCGCAAATTCCAACAAATTCCGATAAAGGATGATGATGTTCGCGTAATCCTAAATTCTGGGCGACGTGCGCAATCTTCAAAGAATACCCAACCGTGGCGATTTATCGCTATCACCGATAAATCAGTTCTAAAAGCTTTATCAGGATGTGGTCGATGGGCAGACTATCTGGCTGGAGCTGCCTTGGGTGTCGCTATCCTCACTCCTGATCCGCGTGAAAAATTCCAGACCATGTTCGATGCTGGTCAAGCTGCAGCTTATATGCAGCTTGCTGCCTGGGAATTAGGGATAGGATCATGCCCGGCTTCGATTTATGAAGAAGAAAAAGCACGCGAAATTCTGGAATTTCCAAGCGAATGGTTTATTCGTATTGCGATATCTTTTGGATATCCTTTAAGTGAAGATGAGATGACCTCCCCACCTCGCAGGATGGGAAGAAAACAATTCGATGAAGTAGTTCACTGGAACAAATGGTAATTCTGCACCTTATTCCGTCATGTCACGTATATATGATTGAAGATTCGTGAAATGAATTAGATGAGGAATAAATATGACTACTTCATACCGTTCGTTAAGACGATCTCGGAATAACCGCATATTTTTGGGTGTTTGCGGAGGTTTAGCAGAATTCTTCGGTATTAGGTCGTTTTGGATCCGCCTTGGATTTGTAATTGCCCTTATCCCTGGCGGTATACCTGGGATATTACTCTATTTTATACTTGTGATTGTCATTCCCTCAGAATAATCTTCCCTCTCATTTTTCTAGGATCAATACCACCGATGGTTATCTTTTTATATTCCTTTGATGGTATTGTTTATTCTGACAACACTAACTTTGCACTTTAATAACATCATTTAGCCATAATAAATCCTTGTCATACTCAAACAAGATTTCGATATTCCAGCAAATAGCTATCATATCTCCGCAAAGAATTACTAGAAGGCGTCATTATCATTGGCGCAACTCTAGACCCTAAAAGTTTTCTCACCCTTCTAAGATACTCTTTTACGCGGTGTCTTTGTTAATATTACCGATGATTCGCTATGGAATCCTTTAGGGTCTTATTT
Source organism: Anaerolineaceae bacterium (assembly GCA_039679915.1). GTDB lineage: Bacteria > Chloroflexota > Anaerolineae > Anaerolineales > UBA4823 > JAAZNS01. The sequence goes on along the minus strand of JBDKUB010000105.1, from coordinate 164 downwards.
TAATGTAAAAGTGCAAAGATGGAACCGATAATATATTTTCGCATAATAACGAAATATTAAAGTTCGACCGGTTTCCTGTTAATCATAGCAGTGAATTCATAACGCATATGGTTAGATTTTTTACAGAATAATTGGCTACGTTTAGAGAGCTGGAAGTGTTACGG
>JBDKUB010000470.1:0-3259 GCA_039679915.1 Anaerolineaceae bacterium | reverse complement strand
TGGGATTTGCCGATTAAGCCGGTCGAATATCGTTTATATACCAGGATTTTGCCCAAATTATTAGCACTTTGGCGATGGCGTAGTCGAAATAAAACGCATCGCCTAGTAGAACAGGGAGTATCGATATGAGAGAAATTCCTAGAATTCACTTTGCACATTTGCCGACACCTATCGAGTTTTTACCCAATTTAACTACCGATTCAAATGGTCCTCGCCTATTTATTAAAAGAGACGATCAAACCGGATTAGCGTTGGGTGGAAACAAAACCCGCAAACTGGAATTCTTGGTAGCGGATGCTCAGGCAAAAGGAGCGCGATGTTTGATTACAGCAGGCGCTGTTCAATCGAACCATTGTCGGCAAACGGCTGCCGCGGCAGCAAAATTTGGAATGGAATGTATTTTAGTTTTGACTGCGGCGGATCTAAAGAGCAAACTCTCGTCTGAAGTGCTTTCAGAGAATCCAGATATGACCGAACATAAAAAAATCGCTGCTCCAGATGGAAATTTACTTTTGGATCAACTCTTTAATGCGAAAATCGTTTGGGCAAAACCCGACCAGCGCGACTCGGTTTTACAAGAGTATTTTGATAAGGCTGAGCAACAAGGTAAAAAGCCTTATTTAATTCCTTATGGCGGTTCGAATCAAATAGGCGCTATAGGATACGTATATGCTGTGAAGGAACTATTAGAGCAATTAGCCTCGAACTCGTCTTTACCTTATCCAGATTGGATCGTATTTCCTTCATCATCAGGTGGAACGCAAGCAGGACTTATCTTAGGCGCTAAATTATTTGGGTATCAAGGGCGTGTTTTAGGTATAAGCGTGGACGAAACCGCACCTGTATTACAAGAGAGAGTGTTGAATATTGCCAATCGATGCGCTGAATATATCGGTGTAAACGTTGAATTATCCTTGGATGATATTTTGGTGGATGATCATTACCTGGGAGGGGGATATGGCGTCATGGGGAAAAATGAGCAAGATGCAATCCGATTGTTCGGCAGGTTGGAAGGGATTATTTTAGATCCTGTGTATACCGGAAGGGCAGCCGGTGGAATGATGGATTTGATTCGAAAGGGATATTTCGCTCAAGATAAAACTGTGCTTTTCTGGCATACAGGCGGAACGCCGGCATTGTTTGCCCAAAAATATCAGTCTGCTTTATTTTCGTCATGATGAGACGAGTAGTCACCCCCTAGGACTCTTCGGAATCTCTCTCTACGAGCCAGATATTGAATATTCTGGCTGGCGTTTTTTGCGGAGGCTAAATCCGGCGTTCCCATCCCATAGGTGGCGACTTCATATTCGGATACCAGAGTTTGAATATGATTGGTTAATTGGGGGATGATGCCGGTTAAAATCAAGCCTCGTTCGTAAGGTGTTTTATTGGGGTCTGGTTGCTTCCCTAACAAGTTGAGGGCGTGGTTGAGCGCTTGATATGCCCGGCTGATGGCAGGTAAAGAAGCTTGGAAAGCCCAACGCTTGATAAAATCAGGCGGTTCTATTCCAATTTTTCGAAAAGCGCTTTCCAGTAAAATTGGGAAAGGGGGGAGCGATCGAAGTCGTTTTCGTTGCTGATTAAGGATTAATAAAATAATGATAATGATTGCTATGATGATGCTGCCGGTCAACAAAGCTTGAAAGAAAGCTCGATAAGCGGAATGAGAAACCTGAGTAGCTGGGGTTTCCTCTGATGGGGTTTTTTCTGCTTTATCGGTTTCGTTTTTATTCGTTACAAGATTCCCCAGGGGCGTAGGAATAGTGCGCGGTGTCTCACCTGAAGGACGAGTAAGTATTGGCTGAGTGGATGTCGGTTCGAATTCTACCCATCCCAACTCCGGGAAATATACTTCCGGCCAGGCATGTGCATCGCTTTGCTTGACTATGTATGAATGGGTTAAACCTTGATATTCTCCTTGAGAGTACCCAACAGCAAGCCGGGCAGGGATACCTAATGAGCGTAAAAGAATGACCTCAGACGTGGCGTAGTAATTGCAGAATCCTTCTTTGAGATCGAAGAGGAACCAATCCACCAATTCTTGATTGGCAGGTAATTGTGGTATGGTTTCCGTATATTTTATGGATTTGCGTAAGTAATCCGTGATAGCGCTGGCTTTGTCGTAAGGAGTTTTAGCATCCCGGGTTATATCCCGTGCAAGGTCTTTAGTGCGTTGGGTGATTGTATCGGGAATTTGTAAATAACGGTTGATAATCCAATCCGGATAATTTTCTCCTGCATTGTCCATGGCGTGAATGGTTGCACCGGAAAGGGACGAGCGAACTTCATACGATGCCCCGGCAGATAAATTGGGTATCGCTTTAATGGTGAAGATGTCGACTGTTTTATCAGAGTTGATGATGGATTCGGCTTGGGCAGGAACAGAAACCCAGCGGGGTTCTGGTGCAAGAAATAATGAGGCGATCGGACGGACGGTTGTAAATATAAATGAGTACTCGCCGGGTTTTCGTTTGGGTTCATCGGGGAATTTTATTGGATTTTTTTCAGGGGAAAACAGTATATTTTCGGTGGTTAAACTTTTCCACTGGCCTTTTTCATAGACATCATAAATACGAATTCGCCAATAATATCGGGTTCCAGCGGGCGGATTATCCGGGGTTATTACTGTGAAGATTTGGTTATCTGATAAATGAACGCCACGCCCAAGGGAAAGGCTCGAGTTATAGAATTCGGGGATAATGCCGACTGATGATTGTAATGAGGCAAACGCATTACCGATATTTTCCCGGATTTGTTTGAAGGGCTGCTTCATTTGTTCCCAGGCATGGGTGGCTGCTTCGAATGATTTAGCTTCGACCGGGGCAACCGAGACTAAAACAAGCAGGATTATCGCAGTCAGTATAGCCAGACGTGAAAATATCGAATTGATATTGACCGGGATATGAGAACCTTCAGTCTGCCATTTTTGACGCATTTGTAAAAAGATTAAACGAATAATCAGGATTAATGAAAAGAACAGGAAAATGATTAAATACCAAATTCTTTGTGTGATAAATGAATCATAAGAGTGGATCGTTACGATACCAATCCCAGTGGGGACGATAATCTTCCAGGGGTCTGCATAACGTACTAATGAAAAGCCGGCATATGTGCTAATAATCCAGAACAGGATCGACATCAATAGGAGGAAAAATAGATTATCCGCAACAGGTTTTCGTTGATAGAGGATCGTAAGTGTGTTACTTATTCTTTCACTGATAATGATTAATCGATCGTAACAGGGGATATTTTGAGAAAG
>JBDKUB010000198.1:0-5695 GCA_039679915.1 Anaerolineaceae bacterium | reverse complement strand
GTATGATCGAATTTATAGTCGCTCATGTGGATGATAAGCCCGGCTGGGGTTTGGATACCAAGGGATACACCATCGGGTATGGAATGGCAGACATGGAAGAATTCCACCTGGAAAGGTCCAATATTGATTACATCATCTGCCTGTACAGTATTCAACTGTGCTTTGCTGAGTTGGCCGCCACGGGAAAGTTTTACTTCCAATAAACCGCGGGTGAGTCGGGTCGTGTAGATGGGCACGTTGATTTGATCGAGCAGGTGCGTGACTGCGCCGGTATGGTCTTCATGCCCGTGGGTAACGACGATGCCGCGCACTCTATTTTTGTTTTCTAACAGATATTGAAAATCGGGGATGATGTAATCGATGCCCAGCATATCATTTTCAGGGAACATCAAACCGGCGTCCACCACCAACAGGTTGTCGCCGTATTCATACACCATCATATTCTTACCGATTTCTCCCAATCCCCCTAAGGGGATAATTCTTAATTTTTTGTTACTCATAATTTTCCTTGTATATATCTCACAACATCGGGAAACCCTGTGGGTGAGATGAATTTTTTAATTTGTGTATAAAAACGCCCGGACGGAAATTACCGACCGGGCTTGGATTATTTTTTGTATTGAATGGCTACTGACGGTATTTGTGGATAGTCCCACCATTTTTCAAGCAGAATCTCCTGATCGTTTACCATGGCCGGCGGTCCGGCGCGCGTTGTTTATTTTTTATCTAAATAATCCTAACACGAATAGTCTGAATTGTCAAAGTGAAAACTATCGGTTGTCTGCTATCAGTTTTCGGTTTCTTGTGCATAGGTGGTCAATTCTTCCGCTGCCTGGGTGTAAGCCGCCGCCAATTCGTCCGGCAATTCGGAGAAGTACTGCCAGGTGTATTCCAACCCTCCCCCTCCATCGTCCACCGAACCATTTTCGAGGGTGTAGCGGTCGACGAGCCAGACTAACATACCGGTTTCCAAATCGAAATAGCGCAGGTCACTCTTCTGGGTAAAATGCACCAGCTCCTGGGTAGAAGGATCCATGATCAAGCCATCAGCCGAGTCGTTTTCGGTCTGAAACTCCAAAACCAAAACCGGGCGTTCATTCAAACCATCCAACCAGATTCTAAAATTGCCTTCGATTAACCCGTTTTGTACATCCTGAATGAATTTCTTCAGGTTGGCTGTTTCATCGACGAACAGGAAATCACCATAGAAGAAGATGCTTTCACCATTGTAAAGGCTGCAAAGCGTGTTTTCTTTGATGTCAGAACGCTCATTTCCCTGGGATTTTTCCAACGCGTAGAGGTTGCCACTTAAGCCATTCGCTAAACGGACGATCCACGGGGAGAGTTTACCCTCTTTATAGAAGTACACCATTTGCTCCTGGCACTCTCCGTTAGCGCCGGTAATATGCACCAGGATATATTGTTCGTTGGTGTAATCCTTGCCGCCAAGCCAATGAGATTTTTGCAAAAGCCAGCCCGGCTTCTCTATCGTATGTGCCCGGCGGCGCATGATTTCCTGTACCATGTCTACAGCCTGGGTTTCATCAGTGAGGGGATTTTCTTTGGTGTAAGGTTTCATCATTGATTCCAGGTCGATGGATTGAGTGGTCGGTTCAGGCGAAGAATCCGCGGATGGATTCCGGATCGATTTACCGATATATGTTTTCAGCTCAGTTGAAGCCTGGTCTAATTGAGCTGCAATATCCTCGGGTAATTTTTCCCACAGCTCATATCGGCTTTGGGTATCGAAACTGCCCATTTCCCTGCCATCATCATAAACCATGCTCAGATAATGATCGAGTGCCATTCCACTTTGCAAATCGAACGAATAGATCTCCGTTTGGGTTGTAAGTTTATCAAAACGAGTCTTAAACCCTACGTGGACGACAAATACCGGTTTACCCTCTTGCTCTTCATACCAGGCTTTTGCCCATTCCGCTGCCTTGCGAGAATCCTTACCGTTAGCTTCTCCCAGCAGACTTCGAGCCAGATATCCGGCTTCGGTGGCGGCTGCGGTCGATCGGCATAAAGACGGATCGACTTTCATCACCTCGCTCGTCCCTTGGCGCAGCGAGACCAGATCGCCCATATATCCTTCTTCTGTTTGCAATTGCCACAAATCCGTTTCACCGCTGTTAGGGTCTTTGATGATATCCATTCTGACTAAACATTGGGATGGATCTTGAGGTAAATAGGACCACGATTCATAATTCGAGCTGTATAAATCTCCGCTTTGCTCAACCACTGTGTTGATGCGCCGCCACCAGCCTTGCATTTGAATCATGCTCACATTCTTTTCGGCAAGCTGATCGAGAACCTCTGCAATTTTGGGGATGTTGTGGATTGGCTCACTGGCAGTGGCGGTGAGCTGTGCAGTCGGGTTGTAGTTGGAAGAAGCAACTTGCGCGCCACAGGCAGTCAAACTCAGGCAGACCACCACGATGATCAGGGTTAATATTTTTAATTTCATGAGAGTTTTCCTTTCTTTGTCAATTCTATATTGACAGTATACTAGAACAGTAGTATACTATATTCTACTCGGCAATTAGAAAATGTCAAGAGGCTATATATCGAAGAGTGATACCATGGAAGAAATTTTCGACGAAAACCAACCCATCTATCTGCAAATCGTACAGCGTATTTGTGCTCAAATCCTGCGCGGTGAATTCAAACCCGGCGATAAGCTGCCGGCGGTCATCGATGCTGCCATGCAGTTCAAAGTGAATCACAACACAATCCACCGCGCCTATCTGGAGCTGATTCGCCAGGGGGTAGCAGTTACTCGGCGGGGCGAGGGCACCTTCGTCACCACCGATCAGGCTGTCTTGGATGAATTACATCATCGGATGCGCCAGACTTTTTTAGAAAATTTCATTCATCAAATGCGTCAGCTCGGATTCACCAACACCGATATTCTCGATACACTCCAGTCCTATCTCCACTCCTTAAACCATGAAGAGGATAAACAATCATGAAAGGCATATTACGTCTCGAACTTCAGCGAGCCTTCAAAAACCAGCGATTGTGGCTCATTCCCGCGCTTGCCTTGATCGGATTTGGGTTAGGTTACCGCCAATTCCTTTCCGGCATTCCTTTACAAGATGCACCAAGTCTTGAGCAGCGGTTTTGGATACTATGGTATTCCAACACCTTCTTTATCTACCTGGCGCCTCTCCTGGCAGCCATCCCCTACAGCGATTCCTTGCTTGTCGACCGGCGGCATGGATTTCTCAAGAATGTGCTTACTCGCTGCCGATTTTCCCATTATCTAACCGCTAAAATCCTGGCGAATATGGCAGTCGGCGCACTGGCGGTATGTTTGCCGGTGGCATTGAATATCATGTATTGTTTTCTGGTGGTCAAGATAAACGCTCCCGTTCTTACCATCGGCGCAACGGATACGACCCTTAACCAAATCTCGATGGGAGCTTTGGGTTATCTCTTCACATTGCACACTGCCCAGTACCTGAGTTTTCTCGTTGTGCTGGCGGCTGTTTTCGGGGCAGCCTATGCCACGTTCGGACTGGCGGTTTCTACCTGGTTCAATAATACCTATGTGACCATTGCCGCTCCTTTTGCCTTCCTGGTCGTGGCAGGATACCTGGCTGAAAGATCGCTGCACCTGGCAGCTTTCGGTCACCCGGCAGGTGCTTTTCTGCCCTTTCGTTTTGGCATGACCGGTATGCAAATTGCCATTCAATATTTGCTGTTGGCGTTGGCGTTCCTGATCAGCTTTATCCTTTATGCCCACCGGGCGTGCAATCAGCGATTGGCTTGACTTTTTATAGAGGAATTCCTATGAACTTCATGACATTTCTGAAATATCAAATCCGTTTTTACCTGCTGCGCTGGCGCTGGCTGCTATCACTGCCGGTAATAGGCTTCATTGCTTACCGTTCGATTAACGCCGTCAATGCACTCTCCGCCATGACCAGCCACCCTGTGAATGCCTGGGATGCCACTTTTCACGCCTTTGGCAGCGCCGATGTGGTGTATATGGTGCTTGCGGTAATCTTCCTGGCATTGGCTGGTGATGTGTTGCCCGAGCCCGCTTATGGGCAGGTGATGATGATGCGTTTGGGTTCACGCCGCCTGTGGTGGATCGGGAAAGTTTTTACCCTGGCGGCTGCTACATTGGGATATTTATTCATCAACCTGCTGACCTTTTTCATTTTCGTGAGCACTGCCCTTCCCTGGGCAAAGGATTGGAGCGAATATTCACGCTACGATTTCATCGCGGTGGGGCTATATAAAGATGTTTTGCTGATCACTCCGTTCAAGACCTTTGTGTACCTGCTCGTCTTGCTGGCATTAGGATTATTTTGCCTGGGTTTGATCAGTATGATCGTGACCCTCGCTGCCCGCCGCAACGAGGTGGGATTTTTGGCGGGCGCAGGAGTCTTACTCAGCGGATACATCGGCACCCATTTTGCTGGTAGCGTGACGGCCTGGTGGATGAATTTACTGATTACCCATCACTTCGAGCTGACACCGGGCGTTTTCCCCATACGAAATGTCCCAATCTACCTGTCGGTGATATATTGGGTCATTGCCATCCTCGGGTTGGGCTTCATCGGATTGGCGCTCAGCCGCAAGTATGATTTCATAGCCATCGAAGAATAATGATTAATTTTTAGGAGTGACAACCATGCAAAACGATACATTATCGGAAGCTATCCTTGTAGAGCACGTGAGCAAAGTATTTAAAAACAAGACCGTTCTAGAAGATATAAATATCAAGATCCCAGCCGGGCAAATCTACGGGTTGAGTGGACCCAACGGGGCGGGTAAAAGCATCATGCTGCGTATTTTGTGCGGCTTGATGAAACCAACCCGCGGCGCGGTGACTATCCTTGGAAAACGCCTGGGTATCGATACGGATTTCCCGCCTTCTACCGGCGCCTTGATCGATACGCCCGGTTTTTTACCGCAATACAGCGGGCGGCGCAATCTGGAAATGCTGGCGGTTATTCAAAATAAGATTTCCAGCTCCGATATCGAAGCGACCATGCGGTTGGTAGGCCTCGACCCCGAAGACGATTTGCCGGTGCGGGCTTATTCCAACGGTATGCGTCAGCGGTTAGGCATTGCTCAGGCAGTGATGGAGCACCCGCAGGTGCTTATCCTGGATGAACCTACTGACGCGATAGACCAAGCCGGCTGGCGGGATGTATACCAGCATCTGCTCGAGTTACGCGAGAGCGGTACGGCGATTCTGCTGGCAAGCAACAACTTGGACGAGATCAGAATCTTGTGTGATGAAGCATTTATTTTGGAAAAGGGGAAGATAAGGGCGGCATAAAGAGTAATTTTGATAAAGAGGTCGAGAATAAAAATGATTTCCATAAATATTTTTTCCTTGTGTATCACTAACTATGCACCTTTTATAAAATTTGCTCTCCAGCCATTCGAGCAGGCGAATTCTGTGATCATATTTGAGAACTTGTCTTGCATGTCTATACACTAGACCCAAAGGTTTCCTCGCCCTTCCAAGATACTTTTTTACGCGGTATCTTTGCCTAAATTAAAGAGATTTGCAATGGAAACCTTTAGGGTCTTCTTTTTATGTGGAAGTGGAAAGATAGAATTATGTATAATATCTTTAATTTGGATGGCGTTTTCCTAAACAATATCGAATAAAAGGGATTTCCGACAATGAACTCTGCTTCTATCTTACCCGCTGACCTCGTTCTCA
>JBDKUB010000386.1:0-7296 GCA_039679915.1 Anaerolineaceae bacterium | reverse complement strand
TTGTTTGGCTTTATTCCTGGTTATCTTTAATCCACTAACTTTGAACTTTAAGAGCTTATTATTCCTAATTGAAAGCTAATATTTATATACGTTCAACTAGTAGTCTATCAAATATGTTTCTATTGGTTATGGCATCATTACTTTTCACACATTGATTTTTTTTTAATCCTCTACCAGCCCCTCTATTATCCCCCCCATTTTCGCAGAAAATGGGGGGGATGTCCGCAGGACAGGGGGGCAGGTAAAATAATAGTTAACATTTTCCTTCATCATAGTTTCCCTAAAGTAGGAGCAGGCAGCTAGGGATGAAGTGATCATAACAAGTGTAAATCATAGAATGAGCTTAGACAGATCACTAGGGTCAAATCAATCAAGAAAATCTAAAATTGAGATCTATACTTGACCGAGTATCGTAGCTATAAAATTGAAGAGTCAAACCAAAAAGATTTATCACTACTCAATCAATCGAAATTCTATTTGGATCGTTTTAAAAATTTATTGGCGATTTCGATAATTTGATCTTTGGCTGGTTGCTGAGGTTCTGCCAGGTAAAAATTCTCCAGGGCAAGATGAGTTAGTCGAGAAGTTTCTTTCTGCGTGAAATCCAATCCCCCTTCGCTTTCCAATAGGGCGGATAGTTGTGGAACCTCGCAGGCTTCGATATTTCCAATTTTCCAGCGAGCGGCAAATTTCTTCCCAAGAGATAGACCATATAATACCGGCAGTGTCTTCTTACCGCTAATCAAGTCACTTTCATTGGATTTTCCTGTAAGGGCAGCATCTCCCCATATTCCCAGCAGGTCATCCTGTGCTTGAAATGCTAAGCCTAGGAAATACCCAAAATCTTTGTAATGCAGACAGACCGCTGGTTGAGCACCGCCAATCACTGCGCCGATCGTTGCACAAGCGGAAATCAAGGCGGCGGTTTTCCCTTCGACCATCTGCCAATATTCCTGAAGGGTAATATCCTGGCGGTTCTCGAAGGAGATATCGAGGTATTGCCCCTGGGTGAGTTTTAAACAGGTTTCTTGAAGGATCCGAACTAAATCCGTTAAGACATCGCAGGTAACAGAATCATCCAGACGCAGCATAGCCAGATGCGCCAGAGTCAACATTGCATCCCCGGTGTTGATTGCCTGAGGTATACCCCATTTTTTCCATACCGTTAGCCTGCCCCGCCGCAATGGGCTGTTATCTTCGATATCATCATGAATAAGGGAAAAATTATGCAGCAGTTCCACTGCTGCTGCGGCTGGCAGAGCTTTTTCCCATTCGCCACCAGCGGCAGTAGAGCACAGCAACAATAATAAGGGTCGGAAGCGTTTTCCGCGAGCCTCGGGACCAGACCCTTCGCCTTGCCATCCCAGGTGATAAGCCATCATTTCATAGAATTGCTGCAACCCTTGATTATCTACCTGAGCAACGACTTGCTGCATTTCATTTTCAATGGCGGATAACATCGATTGATTAATATCTTGAGGGGTTATGGGCTGCATAATGGCCTCATTTCCGGTAATGAAAATCAGGATTTGACTAATGATGTATTATGTAATTCCTGGATGTTTGCAACACCACTGGCAAACATACATACCTGTAATTCATGAGCAATCTCTTGAATGGTTTGAATGATTGCTTGTTCTGAAATTGTTGCGGCTTTGAGAAATGGACTTGCCATTCCTCCCAGAGCAGCTCCTAATGCGATACATTTGGCAATGTCGATGCCGTTCCGTAATCCGCCCGATGCGATGATTTTCATATCTGGGACTGCTTTACGGACATAATTTATCGAATCACTGGTAGGTATACCCCAATCGAAAAATGCTTCAGCTAATCGGCGTTGACTATCATTTTTAGCTCTATGCATTTCCACCTGCGACCAGGATGTACCGCCTGCCCCTGCGATATCGATGGCAGAAACCCCTGCTTCAGCCAGACGAACCGCGGTTTGCTCGGATATTCCCCAACCTACTTCTTTGACAATGACCGGGACTGGCAATTGTTTACAAACCTTCTCGATTTTGTTCAGCAATCCTTTGAAATGGGTTTCGCCGTCTGGTTGAACGGCTTCTTGGAGAGGATTGAGATGAAGAATAAGAGCATCTGCTTCGATCATGTCGACTGCACGCTGGCATTCTTCGATTCCATATCCGCAATTCAATTGGATTGCCCCTAGGTTGGCAAATAGCAGAATATCCGGCGCATAATGACGCACTTGAAAAGTAGGCACCAGGCTTGGATCATCAATGGCAGCTCTTTGTGACCCAATCCCCATGGCAATATTCGTCGATTGTGCTGCTATGGCTAAAGTTCGATTGATAACCTCTGCCTCAGTTGTGCCTCCAGTCATTGATGATATCAATATGGGATAGTCTAAGCGATGGTCGAAAAATTCGGTATGCAGGTCTACATCTTGCAGGTTTATTTCCGGTAAGGATTGATGGATGAAATGGTAATTATCCAACCCTGTTGATAATCCGGATTGGACATTTTTTTCTAAATTGATACGGATATGATCGGATTTTCTCGCGCTGATTTGCGTAACTTTATTCATCGCCGGGTGTTTTTTTCCTTTGAGGTTATCTTACCAGTGTGAATTATGGCTGTCAACGTTCAATATAAATTTGGTATTTGAGTGCTTGGCATTACAATCCTTGACAGATAGCCAGCGGTGATTACAATTGTCAAAATATTGAATGAGGAGGACGTCTCAATGGAAGACACATTTGAACAGATTAAAACCATCATTGTCGATTTACTGGGTGTGCCCCCCGAAAAGGTGACGCTTGATGCAAAAATCAGAGAAGATTTGGAAGCGGATTCGCTGGATTTAGTAGAATTAATTATGGCTCTCGAAGATAAATTTGGCAGTGAAATATCCGATGAAGATGCTCAAAAAATAACTACCGTGGGTGAAGCAATCAAATATATTGAAACCCATAAGAATTAATTGATATTGAATCTCCTATTTCAATTTAATCGAATAAAGGCTTTTCTAAAACCATAATAAGGAAAGCCTTTATTTTTTATTAAAGATATTTTATTCGATTATTCTACGTCGAGATTTTGGATATTTAGAAAATTTTCTTCATTATGGGGGTTAGGAGAAAAGAATTGCTTGATATTAAGAAAATTTAAGACTTTACTGCAAAAAACACCTGTTCTGTTGTATTAAGACGAGGTGAATGGTTATGTCACCTCATGGATAAAGTTCAAATAAAGTTAAACTCAAGTGACGGGTAGTAGTGAAAGGAAGGCTGTCTCGATAATCGTTTGAGGCAGCCTTTTATTTTTAATTAAACAGAGACGGAATTTCTTCCGGATGATTGGCGACCTTTACGCCGGCTGATTGGAGGGCTTTGATTTTATCTGCAGCTAAACCGGAACCTCCTTCGACGATAGCGCCGGCATGACCCATGCGTTTGCCGGGAGGCGCTGAGCGCCCAGCGATAAAGCCTACCACCGGTTTGGTCATTTGGTCGGCGATAAATTCCGCAGCTTTTTCTTCATCCGTTCCACCAATTTCTCCAATCAAAACAACCTTATCGGTGCTGGGATCCTCTTCGAAAAGCGCCAGAGCATCTAAAAAGTTGGTGCCGATTATTGGGTCACCACCAATACCTATACAGGTACTTACACCCATATTAGCCATTTTTAGAGCGTACAGCACCTCGTAAGTTAGCGTTCCAGAGCGGGAAACGATGCCCACATTTCCGGGAATAGCAATATCACCTGGAATAATGCCAACCTTAGCTTCACCAGGGGTGAGAATTCCTGGGCAGTTTGGACCAACCAAGCGAATACCTTTTTGATCCAGGTAATTACGCACTCGCATCATATCCTGAACGGGGATACCCTCGGTAATACAAACCAATAGAGGAATTCCTGCGTCGGCTGCTTCGAATAACGCATCCGCTGCAAAACGAGCTGGAACAAATATAACGCTGGTATTAGCGCCGGTGGCATACGCTGCTACTTTTACCGAATCGAAGACCGGGATTTTCCCATCTAAAACCCACTCGCCGCCTTTACCAGGAGTTACACCGGCTACGACATTGGTGCCATAGGCAACCATTTGCTGGGTATGAAATAAGCCTTCTTTACCGGTGATATTTTGGACTAGTAATCTTGTGTTTTTATCGATTAGAATACTCATTGAACCGTTTCTCCTTTTGCCAAAGCGACCGATTTCTTTGCAGCATCGACCAGCGTTTCTGCGGTGACCATTTTAGCATTTGCCAGTATTTGGCGGCCTTCTTCAGCATTCGTACCAACCAAACGAACGACCATCGGGATTTGAGTTTTGATATCGTTTAGAGCGGAAAGTATTCCCCGGGCGACCTCATCACCGCGGGTAATTCCACCGAAGACATTGAGTAAAATAGCTTTGACGTTGGGGTCTGATAATATGATTCGCAAGGCTGCCGCCACTTTTTCTGCGCTGGCGCCGCCACCGATATCCAGGAAATTGGCTGGTTCACCCCCGAATAATTTGATGATGTCCATGGTCGTCATGGCCAGCCCGGCACCATTGACCATACAACCAATATTTCCATCTAGCTTAATGAAGGATAATCCGTATTTACGTGCTTCGATTTCGGAGGGGGCTTCGACATCTAGATCGCGCATATCTGCCAAATCGGGATGGCGGAATAAGGCGTTATCGTCCAGTACCATTTTTCCATCTAACGCGATCAACTGTTTTTCCGAGGTAATCACCAATGGATTAATTTCTGCCAGGGTGGCGTCGCATCCGATATATGCGCCCCATAAGCCACTGGCAATTTGGCCAAACGAGCGCCACAGGTCGCGAGGTAGATCGATACCACCGGCAATATCTCGGGCTTGGTAATCCCGCAAACCCAGAAGAGGGTCGATATGGATTTTTATTATTTTCTCAGGTGTTTGGCGGGCGACTTCTTCAATTTCCACGCCACCGGCTGCAGATGCCATCATCACCGGTTTCCGGGCAGCTCGATCGTTGGTAATCCCTAGGTAAATTTCTTTTTCGATGTTGGCGGCTTCATCTACTAAAACTTTCCTAACAGGTAGCCCTTTGATTTCCATCGAAAGAATTTGTGTGGCGATGTCTTCCACTTCCCCAGGGCTTTTCGCCAACCGGATTCCACCGGCTTTTCCCCGGCCACCTACCAGTACCTGGGATTTTATGACCACCCGTTTACCCAATTCTTCCGCAATTTGTTTTGCTTCTTCTGCGGTGGATGCTACCCTTCCTTTTGGGATGGGAATCCCATACTTGCTAAATATTTGTTTGGATTGATATTCATGCAGTTTCATTCACATAGCCTCTTTCTTTAGGTCATTTCTCAAATGAAAAATCATAACAGAATTTGAACATTTATGGTGAATTTTCAATTTGAGTTGGTAAAGATAAATTGAAATGCATAATGCGACTATTCCCTGCATCGGTCACCCATACATTTCCGTCTTTGTCAGCAGCAATGGATGCCGGCAAGCCGAAATTTTCTGCGCTTGTACCGTAATCTCCCCAATACTCGACGAATTCGCCTCGGGTTGTGAAAATGAGAATTCGGTAACTTTCAGGATCTACAACGAATAGATGATTTTTCTCATCGGTTGTTATGTAAGGCTTATTATCCAGCGATTGGCCATACCAGGCGGATAATTCCCAGCTAATTGTCGGATTATAGGTGCCTGATTCATCTGGCTCGAACACCTGAATTCGCTGGTTCCAGGTATCGGCGACGAAAATTTGGCTTTCGCTTCCGATAGCAATTCCAACCGGTTCATCGAATTGTCCGGGCAATACACCTGCTTCACCGAATTCGGTTATCGCTGCACCAGTGCTATCGAATACCACAACACGTTTATTGCCTGTATCGGTAACGAATATTTTCCCATCTTGCGCTGCTGCAACATCACGTGGTCCCCAGAAAGCATATTTCGTTTCAGCCTGTCCAAGTGTGCCCCACATGGTGATGAATTTACCATCGCTGGTAAATTTTTGAATGCGGTGGTTCCAGGTATCGGCGACATAAACGGAGCCATCCGGCGCTACCCCAATGCCCCAGGGTTGGTTGAATGTGCCGCCAGGCGCATCACCCGCACTGATATCTGCAAAACTCCCCCATACATCGAGAACATTGCCTTCGGTATCCAGATGCTGAATACGGTTGTTTTCGGTATCGGCGATGTACAGAGTCCCATCAGGGGCGACGGCTATATCACGTGGCCGTTGGAATTGTCCCGGCTCGATTCCAAAGGAACCCAAGATTTTATCTGCCGTTAATGTCACTTGTTTACCTTCATATGGGTCAGCAACGACTGCCTCGGGCGAGACACTGGTCCCATAATTCCATAATTTCGACACGATATCTTTCCGAATATAGAGACGCATACGAGTGGCAGGGTCCCAATTAGGTAAACTCATATCTTTTTGGGTGAGCTGGCCATAGAGGGTGTAATCCCGGTTGAGCCATATTTTGAATATAGCCACCCTCATTTGGGGATCTTTTATGGCATTGATGATGCGGTCCCAGGTTAGGTTGAAGTAATCCTGATTAGGCCACCATAAACGAATATAATCGAATTGATAGAAAGCCTGGCCTACAATAGGCTCGATTTTCCCATAATTCTCTTCTCCAACCAGGATAACCGGAGAATTACGTAGTTCGCGGGTAGGTGTTTCCCCGTAGTAATATTGATGCGTGTAATTTCTCAAATACCACCAATAAGGATAAGTCGTTTCATTGTCATAGGCAACTTCGAGAGCTAAGCCGTCAGTTGTTCTTCGTGATATCTCTTCGATTTGAGCCAGGGCTTCTTTGGGACCTCTAGCAGAGTGGGCGTAAACGAGGAATTCGGTAGCATAATCATAATTAATATATGTGGCTAGAATGGCAGAGTGAGCCGTCAAAATAGCCAACAGCGAGAAGCATAGTATCCCTATCGAATTAGAAAATTGGTGAGGTTGCCAATCTTTAACAAGTCTGGATATGCCTATTCCACTGCCAATGAAAAAGATGAGGGCAGACAGAAAAGTGCTAGTCGCGCGTAACTGTTCCAACTCTTTGCCTTGAAAGGGAAGGTTAGTCCCAAACAGGCTGCCTAACAAACCTATTCCGCTGGCAACAAATACGAGCAGTAGCAGGATTACTACAATCCCTTTTTGATTAAGGAAAATTCGCCAGTTGATATTCTCGATAATTTTACCGATTGCCCAGGCTGCCAAAATTATCAAAGGTAAGGCGATATGTACGGTAAGCCAGGGCATTTTTTCGCCGGCATAGGTATAAGCGAAGATACTGGTTATACACC
>JBDKUB010000357.1:0-2459 GCA_039679915.1 Anaerolineaceae bacterium | reverse complement strand
CGAATCTCTACCGATTGGACCGAGATGCCCCAAGGAGTGGTACGTTCGTCGATGATCTTCTGCAGGTCATCATCCATCTTCGATCTGCCTACCAGGATATCCGCCAGGGTCATCTGACCGATGACTTCCCGCAATGCGGTTTGGGCAGCCCAGGCGATGGCAACCCGGTAATCAGCCACTTCCAGAGCCGCTATTTCAGCGTCCCATACGACCCAAAAAAGCACAGCGTCCACATCAACTGGCACCGTATCTTTGGTGAGAGTCTTTTCAGCCGAGAAGGGGGTGACCATTACTCGGTGGTCGATCCAGTTGGCAATCACATCCACTACAGGGATGATCCAAAAGATACCCGGACCAGCTAGTTTGTGAAACTTACCCAGGCGCAATACCACGGCTTTTTCCCATTGTGGGGTAATTTTTAATGACGTCGAAATGCAAATGCCAATGAGAATGACCACAAAAAGGAAAATTATAATAGCTATATCGGAATAACCTCTGCCATCCAACCATAGCGCGCCGAGAATAGCAATAATGAGAAATACGATGGCTATCAAGCTGGCGGGTCCGTTTATACGAAGTGCAGATTGACGACTGGTGGTTTTATCGGTAGCTGTTTGTTTTTTGCTCATATAATCCTCTTTAAAAATTGTGATTTAATCTAAGTCGAGCAGGGGTGGATGTCCGCAATCCCTCCACTCTTTTATATATTCGTTAATGATCGCTACAATATCTTCAGGTGAAGCGCCTAACCGGGAAGCCTCGTTTAAATAGCGGCGGGTGAGGCCAGCCAGGTTTTGTTGGCGTAATTTTTCCAGGGTTTCTGGAGATGGAGCTTCCCAAATGTAGGTGCCTCTGCCGTGCTGAGTTGAAATCAAACCGGCTTGATCCAAAAGCCGATAGGCACGGGCGACCGTGTTGAAATTTACTCTCAGGTCGGTCGCTAACTGACGCACCGTGGGAAGCTGGTCTCCTTGGGACAATTCGCCATTAGCGACCATCTGGCGGATCTGCTCCATGATTTGCAAATAAATCGGAACCCCGGAGCGGAAATCGATACTTAGTTTGATTTGGCTTACACTCAATAATGATCTCCTTATTGTAGCATTGTGTAATTGTATAATTGTATTATTGTTTCAATTGTATATCGGTTTGGTCGGGTTGTCAAGAGGGGGCATGGGGGTTGATATGAAATGTACTATAATTAAATTAAAGTAATGAGATTTGTAGTCACTACGGATGTTATTTATTAAAAAAGCTATTGTTTGATAATATTTGTAGTAGGGGCTTTAGTCGTTATTTTGGGTTGCCCTAAAAGAAAGCACTTGCCAACATATACCCGGCATAGATTGAATCAATGAGCGATACAAAGCCCGGTAGGATAAATCACCACGGATTGTGTCAAAAACCAACTCTTGAAGGTGGGAGCTTTTACTAAAAACCAGCGAACAAAACTTGGGAAAACGGTAGACTATTTTTGCTATCCGCTTGGCATAAACCAATTGTTGGGCGATTTCTGAATTTACCCGCTGAGTATAGACGCTCAAATCTGCACTGTCCTTAGCAAACTGCTCTTCAAGAACCGTTGCTGCGATACGGGCGCTGGCGATGGCGTAATAAATCCCTTCGCCCAACCAGGGGTCTGCCAGGTTAGCAGCATCGCCTAGAAGTAATACCCTATCCTGATGCAGGGTAGAGCAGCAGCCTCCCAGTGGAATTGGGTGACCACGAATGCGGAGCGGGTTGGATTGGCTTAATACAGGCTGGCACTTGATAAAAGTTTGTAGAGATTGGCGTAAATGGGTTGCTTTATGCGGAGCAGCCTGGAAAACACCCACTGAAAGATGATCGCGTTTGGGGAAGATCCAACCATAACCATAAGGCATGGCGCCAAAATCGAAAGTTGCAAATTTGCCTTGCTGTTCCAGTGCTGGGGGAGGAACCTCGACTTCTGCCTCGAGCGCTGTTCCCACCTGCCTCCTCCGCAACAAGTTCAGCGATCGGGCAACCGTGCTGTTCACACCATCCGCACCGGCGACGAATAATCCGCAGAAATTACCCTGCGAGGTTTGCACGACCACACCGTCAATTTGCTGATGGATGGCTTCTACAGGAACGGAATCGATCAATTCCGCACCCGCCTGCTGCGCTTTGCTTGCCAAAAAATAATCGAATTCATCGCGCATTACCAGCCAGGCATAGCTTTTTTTAAGCGTTGTCTTTAAAAGCGGTGTGCCCTGATATGCGACAATACCGTCACAAGCTTGTTGGTCTAAAATAGAGGTAGCATCGAAGGGTAGATTTTTTACGCTCTTATAGGTCACCCCACCTCCACAAGTTTTATATCGCGGCAATTGAGTTTTTTCTAAAATAAGCACCCTAAAACCATTTTTAGCCAGCAGGTACCCCAGCACCGACCCTGCCGGTCCCGCCCCGACAATGATGAGGTCATATTTTTTTAC
>JBDKUB010000486.1:0-2324 GCA_039679915.1 Anaerolineaceae bacterium | reverse complement strand
CAGCGGATTCTTTTTTGGCATCCCATCTCAATGCAGATTCAGCGAAACAATATGGCGCTATCATATTAAATTATCACAAAGTAATCTCATTACATAAAATTGGTAGTAAGATCAACGGAGCAAATAGTATCAATCAGATTACTGGCGAAGAAGTTAATATCTCGGCTGAGATGGTGGTGAATGCCTCAGGCGCCTGGGCAGGACAGATTGCCGCCCTGGCAGGTATCGAAGTTCAAATTTTACCCGGTAAAGGGACGATGATTGCTGTGAACCATCGTATCATCAACACAGTCATCAACCGCTGTAAAATGCCCTCCGATGGCGATATCCTCGTTCCTGCTCATACTGTATCGGTAATCGGCACCACAGACATTAAAGTAAACGATCCAGACCATTTTCCTATCGAACCTTGGGAAATCCAATTATTGTTGCAAGAAGGTGAAAAATTGATACCCGGCTTTCAATCGATGCGCATGTTGCGCACCTGGGCAGGCGTTCGACCTCTATATCAAGAAACCCAGGTGGCTGGGGATCGGGATATCAGCCGCGCTTTTGCTCTCCTGGATCATCAATCGCGCGATGGCATGAGTGGTTTCATTACTATAACAAGTGGCAAGTGGACAACTTACCGCAAGATGGCAGAAGCAACAGTCGATCTGGTGTGCAAACAGCTTGGTGTAAGCCGTGCATGCAAAACACACCTTGAACCACTGCCAGGTATTGAAAATCATGGCTATCATCACTTAGGGACTCGTTTATCCAACATCGAAAAATCAGCCTCCTTTGGGGAGCTTATATGCGAATGTGAATTAGCCACTCAAAGTGATGTAATCCATTCCATCGATAATGGCAATGCCAATACGGTAGATGATATCCGCCGCGATATCCGACTGGGGATGGGTCCTTGCCAGGCAGGATTTTGCACATTACGGGCATCGGGTATTTTGCATCAACTTCGACACCCCCCGGTTGAGGAAACCAATGTCGCTATCCGCGATTTTCTTCAGGAACGATGGAAAGGGCTGCTGCCCATTTTGTGGGGACAACAGCTCCGCCAGGAACGATTGAACGAACTTATCTATAGAAGCTTGTTGAATGCCGAACATCTTCCAGGAGCAAAAAAATCGAACCTCGCCTCTGAATTATATGAGCAGCCAACTTCTCATCCTTCCAAGGATGATGGCAAACATGAGCAATCATTTTCACAACCTTCTCCTTTTCCTCACCAAGAATTATCATCGCCGAATCTACCAATAGATGTCTTAGTTATCGGTGCAGGGTTCTCAGGATTAATGGCTGGCTGGCAACTTTCGCAAGCCGGCTTGCGCACTCAGGTCATCACCAAAGGTTGGGGGACTACCCACTGGCATGCCGGGTGCGTGGATGTTTTAGGCTATGAACCCTTTGGAAACTATGAATTGGTCACTTCTCCTTCAGACAGCCTTATAAAACTTATGGATGAAAATCCTTCGCACCCATATGCCATATCCGGAATGGAATTTATCGAACAAGCCATTCTTTCGATCAAAGATTTGTTTACCGAAGCAAATTATCCCCTTCATGGATCATTATCCAAAAATTGGATGCTCCCTACAGCACTAGGCACATTACGCCCGACTTGTTTAGCTCCAGAAACCATGATCAACGGCGATCTCTCGACACACAATCGAAACCGCTGTTATTTATTGGTCGGCTTTTCTAAATTTGTCGATTTTTACCCAGAATTAGCTGCGGATAATTTAAGAGCTTTAGGTTATAACACAAAAGCAGTGACCTTAGATGTTCCAAGTTTGCGTTTACGCCACTTCGTTACAGGGCGAGTTTTAGCGGAATCGTTCGATCGATATGAATTGATTTCCGAAATCTCCGAATTGCTCCGTCCTCATCTGACAGGAGTGGATGTCATTGGGTTTCCTGCGGTGTTGGGTATCCGCCATCCCTTGCAAGTGAAATCGAAATTCGAGCAAGAATTAGGCTGCCCGATCTTTGAGATACCCTCTCTCCCACCTTCTATACCGGGAATCAGGATGCAGCAAATCTTCTTAAAAGCCATAGAGAAAAATGGAGGTAGAGTAACCGAAGGAATGCAAGTAGCCGGCGCTCAATTCAAAGACAGAAAGGTTAGCCAGGTATTCAGCGAAGCGGCTGCCAGGTACAAAAGCCATTCAGCAAAATGTTTTGTTTTAGCTAGCGGCGGTTTTTTAGGCGGTGGTTTTATATCAGATAGTCATGGCTATGCGCAGGATACTGCCATGTCCCTCGAACTGCATCTCCCTGTTGATCATCTCGATTGGTTCGATAAGGAATTTCTCTCTTCCTCAGGG
>JBDKUB010000126.1:0-2373 GCA_039679915.1 Anaerolineaceae bacterium | reverse complement strand
GATATGGAAGTTATCGCTGAAGCAGAAGACGGCCACCAGGCAGTCAAACTTGCAGCACAAATGAAACCTGATGTGATCTTGATGGATGTCGCCATGCCGCGCTTGAATGGACTTGAAGCGACTTTGCAGATTAAAAAAGTTTTTTGTGATGCAAAAATATTAATTCTCACTATGCACGACAATGAAGAATATATTCGCAAAGCATTGGCTTCCGGCGCGATGGGATACATTCTAAAGGATGCGGATGCCAACGAACTGCTAGGAGCAATTCGGGCGGTCCATCGGGGAGAAGCTGTTCTTTCCCCTGCGGTTACTAGATTGGTTATCGAAGATTATTTACGTTGGGGTGATTTAAAAGCCGAACAACCTGATGATAATTTGAGCGAACGAGAACGCGAAATCCTCCAATTGATTGCCGAAGGGAATACAAATAAACAAATCGCCGATATTTTATGTATTTCTATCAAAACTGTTCAAGCTCATCGAGCGAGTTTAATGAATAAGCTCGATTTACACGATCGGGGGGAATTGATTAAATATGCCATTCAAAAGAAAATCATCGAAATATAACTATCTACCTGACAGTTTGCGAGTTGTCATTGCGAAAGAGCGAAACGATTGAAGCAATCTTTCTAAAACATATAATTTTCTATGGCTTTAAGTTTGCTTCGGGGTAAAAAAAGCCCCTCGCAATGACCGATGAATAAAACTGCCGGGTGAGCAAAAATATGATTATCGTCGAAAATGAATATAGAATTAGTTTAATAGGGTGAATATTATATTAACAATAGGTTATACACCTTAATGATACTAGGGTGAGGGGCTGTTCACATTCCCTTATAATCAAGTATTCTATAATGGTGGACACCCGTTTTTTGGGTTGATTTTCATTCGAGGTGGCGCATGAAGCATAATACAAATATTATTAAAAAGCGTAGAAAGTCCTTGATTTTATTCATAACAATCCTGGTGGGGGTATTGTTTTTGGCAGTAGCCACTCATCAAGTATTAGCAAATTCGTACCTGGCGGAAAATAAAATCGTATCTTCCTCCGAACCAGACTGGTCAACAGTCCAGAATTCTGCAGCCCTTTTGGGCACTAACCAAAAGAAAACGACAATGGGCGAGAGACCGCCAAATGTACCTGCTCCCAATCAAGACCCCTGTTTGTCCTGTCATATCACAGGAGAAAATAAAGGCCTTTGGACTCCTCTAGCAAGATGGGTTTTATTTGGCACAATGGGTTTGATTTTCGTTTTTGGCATGGTTAAAACGGGCTCTATCATTGTTAATAAATCTCCCTGGAAACCATTAACCAAACGAAGTGCAGAATGGGTAGATGATCGTTATCAAATTTCGGAACCACTTACCAAGATACTTAAAAAACCAGTCCCAAAGTATGCCTTACATTGGTGGTATTGCCTTGGAGGCATTACCGCTTTTCTCTTTGTTGTACAAGCTGTTACCGGAATAATGCTGGCTTTTTATTACAAACCCACACCTGAAGCAGCCCTTGCCAGCATTCAATACATCGAGACTCAAGTCCGCTTTGGTTCAGCCATTCGCGCCATTCACCATTGGTGTGCAAACGGAATGATCGTCATGTGCATTGCCCATATGCTAAGAGTTTTCATTATGGGAGCGTATAAATCCCCCCGTGAACTGAATTGGTTAAGTGGTGTTGCATTATTGATTTTAACCCTTGCGTTTGGTTTCACGGGGTATCTCCTTCCTTGGGATCAAACTGCTTATTGGGCAACTACGGTGGGTACATCCATTGGAGAAGCAATTCCCATTATTGGGCCATTGGTTTTAGTGCTTTTACGAGTAGGATGGGAAGTAACCGGTGAAACTCTCAGTCGGTTTTATGCCCTGCATGTGATTATCGTTCCCATTGCAACACTAGTATTTATGCTAGCACATTTCATTATGATTCGCCGCCAAGGGATTGCAAAACCCTTATAGAATTTATTCCAGGAGTATAGTTATGTCTGACCATCCACCTGTAAAAGATGAGGGAGAATCCATTCCCTTTTTCCCAAATCATTTCATTACAGAAGCCAAAGTAGTGCTGGGAATAGTAATTTTGGTAGTCATTATCGGTACAATTGGTTTGTTTGCACCCGTTAGCGTAGAAGAACCTGCAGATCCTCTGAATACACCGGAACATGTCAAACCCGAATGGTATTTCTTGGCGTTGTATAAGCTCCTAAAATTTGTGCCTGAAACCTTAGGTGTTACGGCACTTGTGCTCGCAGTAATATTTGTGTTTCTCTGGCCATTCATAGATCATAAAAAAGAAACCACTACGAAAATCAGAAAAATCCGGTTCATTATCGCGATTACGGGTGTGATTATTT
Organism: Anaerolineaceae bacterium; assembly: GCA_039679915.1. Taxonomy (GTDB): domain Bacteria; phylum Chloroflexota; class Anaerolineae; order Anaerolineales; family UBA4823; genus JAAZNS01. The sequence goes on along the minus strand of JBDKUB010000126.1, from coordinate 13 downwards.
ATATTGCATTGAC
>JBDKUB010000516.1:0-3909 GCA_039679915.1 Anaerolineaceae bacterium | reverse complement strand
GCGAATTCTATCGGTTCTAGATCGAAAGGATTCCAGGCTTGCCGATGGAAGATATAGCGCATGATGGCTTTTAGGTTTTGTTTGTTGGCATATTCCAATATGAACACTGCGCCAGGTTTAAGCGTTTCCCTGATTTGTTGTAAAGCCAGGGGCACATTTGCCAGGTGGTGCAATGTGCGAATCATCGTTGCTGCATCGAACAATCCGGGAACGAATGGCAATCGGTATACATTGGCATTTACATAGATATAACGTTCGTTTTTTCCTAAGCGCTCTTGAGCTTGTACAAGTTGAGAGAGGGAATAATCCAGCAGAACTATCTTATCGAAATTTTTATAACGAGGAGTATTACGCCCGGCACCGGCGCCTATTTCCAGTAGCAGTTTGCCATTGGGGGGCAGAAGGCGCTTTAATGCAATGGCTTCGGCGCGATCTTCATAATCTCTATGCCCGGAATCCCAAAAGGAAGACTGGTAATCGGAGCCTTCGTAATCACAAACAGGGGGAAGATCGGGTGGCACGGTTATTTTAGATTTTGATTCCCGTTGAATCCGCGCCCTAAACCACGGTAGCGGTAACCCATCTTGATGACTTTTTCAGGTTCGTAGAGGTTACGACCATCCATGATAACGGGCTGCTTCATCAAATCTTTGATTCGGATTAGGTCTAGTTGCTTGAATTCGTTCCATTCCGTAACGATAACCAAAGCGTCACACCCTTCGGCGAGTGAATAAGGATCGGGGCACAAAGTTACATTAGGGAGCAATGGTTTGGCAATATCCATAGCCGCTGGGTCGTAAGCTTTCACAAAAGCACCTTCTGCCAGTAGAAGGTCGCTGATGGTGATAGCAGGCGCATCGCGCATATCATCCGTATTGGGTTTGAAAGAAAGCCCCAGTAAGCCAACCACTTTCCCTTTTAGTGTGCCAAGCATTTCTTTTAGATGATTGACCAACATCGGGCGGCGGTCGTTGTTGATTTCCATGACCGCATTGAGCAATTGGGGGTGGCGCCCCTTTTCAGCCGCCATGTAAGCGAGCGCTTTAACATCCTTGGGGAAGCAGGAGCCGCCATAACCCAAGCCGGCTTCAAGAAAGCTGGACCCGATGCGTCTATCGTAACCCATTCCGGCGGCAACTTCTTTAACATCTGCGCCTAATGCCTCGCATATATTGGCGATTTCATTGATGAATGAGATTTTGGTGGCAAGAAAGGCATTGGAGGCATATTTGATCATTTCTGCCGTGCGTAGGTCGGTGATCATAATCGGAGCGCGCAAGGGCAGGTGTAATTGGGCAACTTTTTCGGCAGCTTCTGCATCAAGAGACCCCAGCACGGTGCGATGCGGCTGCATAAAATCGCTGATTGCCGAACCTTCTCGCAGGAATTCCGGGCAAGAGACCACTGCAAAGGGAATTGGTTTGGGTTGATGGCTGCGGATGATATCCGCCACCCAGTCCCCGGTGCCAACCGGCACCGTAGATTTATTGATTACGATGAGCGGTTCTTGCATATTTTCGGCAATGGAGATGGCAGAAGCTGCCACATAACGTAAATCTGCCTCGCCATCTACGCCTGAAGGCGTTCCTACCGCAATAAAAGCGAACTCGGTTCCTTGCAATGCTTCAGGATAGGAGGTGGTAAAAGATAGGCGCTTCGATAAAACATTCCGGTCCACCAGCTCTTTCAAGCCCGGCTCATAGATAGGCATGATGCCCTTTTTCAAGCCTTCGATTTTTTCTTCGTTTATATCCAGGGCAATGACCCTATTCCCCAAATCGGAAAAGCAGGCTGCTGTTACCAATCCTACATAACCAACACCAACGACACACATCTGTTTCATAAATAAAATGCCTCCAAAATTTTTCGAGCTAGAGGATGATCAAAAAATGGTTGTTAAATTCCGTTATTTTTATCTTGATACCGATAAATTTTAGGCCAACCTTAATATTACCATTAATCTCAAGAGGTATAAACAAGACAAAAACAATCTAATATTGATGCTAATTATTAAATTAGCGTAGTCTTCCTACTCTTGTAAATTCAACAAAAAGGGTCTAAAATATACCTTGATAATTAATATCCGTAATACCGGAGTAGGAGAATTTACTATGCAGATTACTCGTCAGGCTGACTATGCAGTTCGAGCGGTTGCTTTTCTTGCCCGCTTGGACTCAGATCATCGGGCAGCCACCAGCCAAATCGCTGAAAAACAAAAGATTCCACCTTCATTTTTAGCAAAAATCGTATCTCAATTATCCGTAGCTGGATTGTTACAAACATCACGCGGAGCGCGGGGCGGCGTTTCGCTTTCTCGTCCGCCTGATGAAATCACTTTACTGGAAGTGGTCGAAGCTATTGATGGGCCAATTTACCTTAACGAATGTGTTTGCGGGTATGATCCGTGCATTTTCTCTGAGGAATGTCCAATTTACCCCATCTGGTGTGAAGCGCAAGAACACCTGATAAATTTGCTAAAAGAAACCACCTTTGGAGCGGCTATCCGCGCCAAGGATGAAACTATAAATAATTAAAGTGGATCATCATTTGTTGTAAGTAATTTGTGTCGTTGAAAAAATCCTGTGCATAATCGATGTAAACCATTGGCTTGTACGGAAAATCATTGAAACCCTATTCAGATCATTGAAAGAAAAATCTTTTCGATGGTCTGTTTTGTTTTATTGCCCAAACGTTGTCGTTCGCTGATAATTCAGCGTATAATCGAATAACCAAATATGGTGCGAGAAATATCAAATAGGAGAGGAACATGTCTGCGCCAAGAACCGTAAAAGCCCCCCGTGGCGATCGATTGACTTGTAAATCCTGGTTAACTGAAGCAGCGTATCGCATGATTCAGAATAATTTAGACCCAGAAGTAGCTGAAAACCCACAAGAATTGGTGGTCTATGGCGGGCGCGGCCAGGCTGCACGCAACTGGGATGCCTTCGATGCAATCCTCGAAGCTTTACGAAACCTGGAAAACGATGAGACCTTGCTTGTGCAATCTGGCAAACCGGTGGCTATATTCAAAACACATGAAGATGCCCCTCGGGTATTGATTGCCAATTCCAATTTGGTCCCCCATTGGGCAACTCAGGCGCATTTCGATGAGCTGGCTGCCAAAGGGTTGATCATGTATGGTCAAATGACGGCCGGCTCATGGATTTATATCGGCACTCAGGGTATTCTTCAGGGTACTTATGAAACGTTAGGTTCGCTGGCAAAACAGCGCGGCTGGGATTCACTCAAGGGAAAATTCGTGCTGACGGCTGGCTTGGGGGGTATGGGCGGAGCGCAGCCCATGGCAATCACCATGAATGAAGGCGTTGGATTGATCGTCGAAGTGGACCCCGCCCGCGCAATCCGGCGCAAGGAAATCGGTTATGTGGATATGGTTGTGGATACCCTGGAAGAAGCCATGACCCTGGTGGAAGAAGCTCGCCAGGATCAAAAGCCGCGGTCGATTGGGTTGATCGGCAACGCGGCTGATATCTACCCTGAGCTGGTGGTGCGAGGGGTAACGCCGGATGTGGTGACTGACCAAACTCCGGCGCATGATGTGATGATGTATGTGCCCTCCGGGCTGGATGTGGCGCAAGCGGAGGCTTTACGGCATTCGGATCCACAAGAATATGCTCGCCGCGCCAACCAATCCATGGCACGTCATGTGGAAGCCATGCTAGAGTTCCAACGCCGCGGGGCAGAGGTATTCGATTACGGCAACAACCTGCGCCAGCGGGCGTTCGATCAGGGGGTTAAAAACGCCTTCGATTTTCCAGGGTTTGTGCCAGCCTATATCCGGCCGCTGTTTTGCGAAGGGAAAGGTCCTTTCCGCTGGGTGGCGCTTTCTGGCGACCCGCAAGATATCTACCGCACCGATGAGGCGATCTTGGAGCTGTTCCCGCAGAA
>JBDKUB010000125.1:0-2620 GCA_039679915.1 Anaerolineaceae bacterium | reverse complement strand
TCACTGATGGAAGTAGCAGCCCGGGCTTTTTATGCCCAACAAGATGCCCGCACCCCGCTAATTGCTGCTTTGGCTACGACCACCGCCTTTATCGTGTTGGCAGCCTTACTGGCTCCCCGTCTAGGCGCTCCCGGCTTCGGTCTGGCAAATGCCATTGCCTATACCTGCCAAGCCATCGTACTGCTTTACCTGATAAGCCGGCGATTCCCTGGGGTATTTGCACTCAAAGCTACATTGAAAAGAGTAATTCCAGCCGCCGGCTTGGCAGCGTTCCTGTCTTATGGATTGATGCGTTTGTCTCTTCCGGGGCTTCCCTTAGCCATCCTTTCCGCTGCCATAAGTGCAATGCTGGTGCTGCTATTTATCTGGCAAGAAGTGAAGCTGTTGGTAAAATTATAACGAATCCGATCTTCTCCATCTTCCCTTGAAAGGATTTAATAATTATGGAGATATGGAACCAGGTGTAGATGAAAACTAGGCACAACCATCGCATAAAAAATCCAATCCTTCGCACTTCGATTTTAACTGTGGCCATCTGGGTAGTTTTGTGCATGGTTGCATTTTCTATCTGGAATGGATCAGCCCGCTCGAATGCCGAAAATTCCGCTGCCTGGCAGAAAAAAGTGGATCCACAGGTATTGACGCTGGCTGCCGCCGGTGAGACCGATTTCCTGGTCTATCTCAATGAACAAGCTGATTTAAGCCGGGCGGCAGCATTGACTTCCAAGAAGGAAAAAGGCGCCTTCGTCTTCAAAGCCCTGACCGATACCGCCCGCCGTTCACAAGCTTCCCTAATCAATGTTCTAAAAAACCAAGAAATTGCCTATCGTCCCTATTGGATTGCCAATATGGTTTGGGTGCGAGGCGACATTTCGGCCGTGCAAACCATGGCGCAGCGTTCGGAAGTCGCACACATTTACGCCGACCCGTGGGTGAAAAGCGATTCATTGAGCATCCCTTCCATATCCATCGGATTCGCGCCTCATGCTTCGACGGGTTCAGACGCATCTTATCCATCAGGCATCCAATGGAACATCGAAAAAGTCAACGCGCCCCAAGTTTGGGCAGCGGGCTACACCGGTCAGGGGGCTGTGATAGGCGGACAAGATACCGGTTACCAATGGGATCACCCCGCACTCAAAGCTAAATATCGCGGTTGGAACGGCACCTCTGCCGACCATAATTACAACTGGCACGATGCCATTCATGAGGACAATCCCGGCAGCGGTGAGGAAAATTCCTGCGGACTAGACCTGACCGTCCCTTGTGACGACTATGGACATGGCACGCATACCATGGGCACCATGGTGGGGGATGATGGGAACGGAATGCAAATTGGCATGGCACCCGGTGCACGATGGATTGGCTGCCGCAATATGGAAGAAGGCTTGGGAAAACCCTCCACTTATGCCGAATGTTTTCAGTGGTTCGTTGCCCCCTGGCCAATTGGCGGCGACCCAATCGATGATGCCGATCCTTCCAAAGCCCCGGATGTAATCAACAATTCCTGGTCATGCCCACCCAGTGAAGGGTGCGCCTGGGATTCTCTACAAGCCATTGTGAATGCCACCCGGGCTGCTGGCATTATGGTAGTGGGTTCAGCAGGCAATAACGGGAGTAGCTGCGGCAGTGTGAATAACCCCATTGCCATATACGACAACACGTTCGCCGTTGGCGCCAGCGATACAAATGACATCATTGCCAATTTAAGCAGTCGCGGTCCTGCCATTTATACCAATCTGCTCAAACCGGATGTGACCGCCCCTGGTATCAATGTTTATTCGAGTACGCCAGGTAACAATTACGCCAGCATGAGCGGTACCAGCATGGCGGCGCCGCATGTGAGTGGCTTAGTAGCTCTGCTCATTTCGGTTAACCCCGGCCTGGCAGGGCAGGTAGATACACTCGAAAAAATCATCACCCAATCCGCCATGCCTATCACAACGACCCAAAATTGCGGCGGCGTGCCCGGTTCGAATGTCCCTAACAATACCTATGGTTGGGGCAGAATCGACGCTTATGCTGCGTATCTATACAAAAATCTTTTATTTGTTCCGTTAGTCATGCAGCGATAATTTTCCTAATAAGACCCTTTCATGAAACGCCTTGGCATTCTCTCCGGAATAATTGCCTCAGCCATATGGGGAGGCATGTACGTGGTCAGCAAAGTGGTGATGGAGGTCATCCCACCTTTTGCATTATTAAGCTTGCGGTTGATTCTAGGCACGCTTAGCTTGTGGATTATCGTCGCTCTTAGCGGAGGTATTGGCTTTTCCCGCAAACAAATCTGGCAAGTTATCGGAGTAGGGTGGGTAGGCTATGGCATATCCCTGGGATTCCAATTCGTGGGAACAAATCTTTCCACCGCCTCCAATGGCGCTCTGGTGACCTCATCCACGCCGGCTTTTATCATTGTATTCGCCTCAATCATCCTTAGAGAGCCTGTTACCCGGCGCAAGCTGATTGCTTTAGGGGTATCTTCCCTGGGAGTGCTGGCGGTGATTGACCCGCGCTCGATGGAATTATCGCCCAGTCTTTTTTGGGGTAATCTAAGCCTGGTCGCTGCTGCAATTACCTGGGCGCTCTATTCTGTACTGATTCGAAAAGTCACCCGTGATCT
>JBDKUB010000246.1:0-5824 GCA_039679915.1 Anaerolineaceae bacterium | reverse complement strand
GACAATTGACCACATTGGATGAAGCCGATTTGATAAAACAGGCGGATGAATATGCCCGCAAAATCGATGTCTTCCTCACCGAACGAGAACAATCGGTGCTTTCGAAACTTGTGGCAATTGGCGGTGCCACTCAAACGGAAAGCTTCGAGATTCAAGCCAAAGCTCGTATTTTTAATTCCGAGGAAATTCTTAATGCCCTTAAAAATCCAGAATTGGAAATCCTTCGTCATCGGCATTATCACGAGTATGATACTTATTTCTCATTCGCTGATCCCTCTCAAGGATATTTAAGGTACCGAGAGGATGAATACATCGATGATAAAGGTCAAGTAAGTAACATTCGCTATCGACTAACCCTCTTAGGTCCTGCCCGTGAAGAACACTTCCCAAGTAATGTGCTGCTTTCACGCAGTCGCTTCATCGCTCCAGCCATCCATAGTTTGCGGTTCTATCGTGAATATTTCAAACCCACAGGCGAAACTTTCATCCAAAAAGATCGCTTGAGATGGCGCGTTATATATCAAGGTACAGAATTCTTTATTAACCTCGATGAGGTAATCGAACCTAACTTGGGATTATTTCTGGAAGTGAAAAGTCGCACCTGGAGTAAACGGGATGCCGAACATAAGGCAGAATTGGGGACCCGGTTGCTTCAATTTCTGGGTGCCTCTCCCGATAACACAGAAACACAAGATTATATCGAGATTATCGCTCCTCGAAAATAAGGCTTCGCATTGAATTCTGTACTGACATTTGCTATCGATCTAGCTAAAAAATCCGCTGAGATTTTGCTCGATTATTTCTATAATACACCGTATAAGACAGCCTATAAAGCTGACCATTCCATCGTCACTGAAGCAGATATTGCAGTCGATCGATATATCAAGCAATCCATTAACAAAGAATTCCCTAATGACTTGCTGATCAGTGAAGAATTACATAACAATTATTCTCTCTCGGAGGAAAATCAAACGATATGGATTGTAGATCCTCTGGACGGAACAACAAATTTCAGTTTAGGTTTGCACTATTGGGGAGTATCTCTGGTGCGTCTCGAAAAGGGATTCCCCTGCCTGAGTGTTCAATATTTTCCTGTGTTGGGTGAATTGTATACAGCACAAAAAGGAGGTGGTGCCTTTCTCAATGATAACCCGATTCATACCGCTAATCCAAATCCTGAAATCAAAACCACTTTTTTCTCTTGCTGCTCGCGGACGTATAAAAATTATCAAATAGACATTCCTTATAAAACACGCATTTTTGGATGTGCTACCTACTCGTTGTGCAGCCTGGCTTGTGGCAAAGCGTTGATTAGTTTCGAAGCCAAAGCAAAAATTTGGGATTATGCTGGAGCCTGGTTATTGATCCCCGAAGCCGGGGGATGCATAGAGGTTTTCAATCATAGTGAACCTTTCCCTTTACTGCCCGGTAAAGAATTTGCTCTTCAAAACGATGCCATCATTGCCGCTGCTACCCAGGAATTGATGATAAAAGCTCGAAAGAAAATAATTCCCCGAGACTAATAATACCAATATTGGCTAATATCTCCATTTTATATTAAAATAGCGTTGAAATTCAATCGCTTCGCTCGGGGTGACACCATTCTTTTGGGATAGCCTCTTGTTTTAGCGAAATAAATTTTTTCTTTTTTACATCGTATAACTACTAGAAATGATTTGTGAAAGGCATAATAATATTCTTTTGGAGTATCAAATAAAAAATCGAAATACAATTAGAAAAACTATAAAATCTCAATGAGGAATTAAATCATGGAATATCGTTTTCTTGGAAAATCTGGATTAAAAGTTTCTGCGCTTTCTTATGGCGCCTGGGTGACCATAGGCGGGCAGATTGGTGAAGAGACATCTTATGAATGTATGACCGCGGCTTACGACCAGGGTGTAAATTTCTTCGATAATGCCGAAGTATATGCCAACGGTAATGCGGAAATTGTGATGGGGAATGTCATTAAAAGAGCAGGCTGGAAACGCAGCGATCTCGTGATTTCGACGAAGTTATTTTGGGGCGGCGATGGACCAAATGATAATGGCTTATCACGTAAACATATTATGGAAGGCATCAATGCCTCACTGAAACGCCTTCAAATGGATTATGTAGACCTCTTGTTTTGCCACCGCCCCGATATATTCACCCCTATCGAAGAGACGGTCTGGGCAATGAATCTTGTAATCCAGCAGGGTAAGGCATTTTATTGGGGCACCAGCGAATGGAGTGCGCAGCAAATCAGCGATGCTTACGGTATCGCCCTACGCGAACATTTGATTCCCCCTCTAATGGAGCAACCTGAGTACAACATGTTTCACCGTGATCGTGTGGAGCGCGAATTCGAGCTCCTTTACAAAACGATGGGTCTAGGTATAACCTCATTCAGCCCCCTGGCAAGCGGGTTGCTCTCAGGAAAGTACAACGATGGAATACCGCAGGATTCGCGAGTCAATGTCGAGGGTTTTGACTGGTTACGTGAACGACTTGAAAACGAAGAAGGCCAGCGAAGAATTAGCCTTGTCGCTCAAATGATTCCAATCGCCAATGAATTAGGATGCACTATGGCACAATTGGCAATTGCCTGGTGTCTGAAGAATCCTAATGTTAGCACTGTCATCACCGGGGCTTCGAGAAAAAGCCAGGTTTTAGAGAATATGAAAGCATTGGACGTAGTGGAAAAATTAACCCCCGATGTCATGGAAAAAATCGAAGGTATTCTCAACAACCGTCCAAAGCTAGCCCAAGATTTGCGATGATACACATCATTTTCGAATGACCTAAGGGATTGTTCTAAAAGAAGGCTGTCACCTCGAGCGAAGCGAGAGGTCTTTTCATACATATGCAAGGATGTCTCGCTTCGCTCGACATGACATATATGACTTTTTGGACAGCCCCTTTTTTCATTGATTATTTTTCAATCGTATTTCGGATTGTTTCTGCAAAGGCTTTTGCCCTGGCAGGTGCATCACCGACATAATGATTGGCATCCATCAATTGCCTGATTTCCGCCTCATTCAAATATCGTAGTATTTCTTTATCTTGAAGAATAATTCCTAAAATGGGATTGCTTTGCCCTGCTTGTACTTCAGACCATGCTTTTAATGCATGTTGCCTGAGGATTTCATGCATCCGTTGCCGGTCGGCGCCGGCTTTGCTCAATGCCATGAGCAAACGCTCTGTTGCAGAAAATGCACCGTAGATTTGAAAATTACGGGTAATGTTCTCTTGATTAACAACTAATCCCGTAATAATCTTCACCATGGTGTTCAAAATTTCATCGCTGATCAGGAACATTTCGGCGATCACCATTCGACGATTAGCGGAATCATCCAGTGTTCGTTCCAGCAAAGAATGGGCGGCGTTATTCCATAAAGTATGAGGCATAGTTGCCAACATTCGAGCGAGCGAACATACCTTCTCTGCTTGAATGGGATTGCGCTTGAAGGGCATAGCCGAAGATCCCACCTGTTTACTTCCAAAGGGTTCGGATAATTCACCGATCGGGGGCGATTGCAAAATACGCAAATCGAATGCTATTTTATAGAGAGAGCATCCCAACCCAGCCAGGTCAGAAGAAATTTGATAATCTTGTTTGCGAGGGTAGGTTTGCGAGGCAATTGGGAAAAAAGGCAAATCGATCAGCGATGATAAACGGGCTTCGAATTCGCGCACCTGATCGGCACCGATCAATTCAGTATAAGATGAAGCGGTCCCCACAGCGCCTTTAAATCCTTTTCCTTTTAGATTAACTCTATCCCTTCGCAAATTTTCCCAGTCCTGGAGTAAATCTTGAGCATATAAAGCGAACCGATAACCCAGGGTGGAGGGTTCAGCCGGCTGGAGATGGGTAAATCCTATAATGGGTGTGTCAGCCCAAAATTCGATTTTTTCGCACAACCGTAAGAGTAAGTCTTGTAAAGACTCAATAATCAAATCCAACGATTGGCGCATGCGTAGTGGATCAGCGTTATCCTCGATATCCATAGAGGTGGCTCCCATATGGAGAATACCTCCACCGATTGGACATTGCTCAGCAAAAGTTTTCAGCTCTGCCATGAGATCATGCTTGATCTCATCTTCGATCTCGAGAGCGCGCGGAATATCGACCTGATTTTGATGAGCTTTTAGATCAGCAAGTTGTTCTGAGGAAACTAGGTTATATTCAGCTTGAACTTCAGCCAGACTTACCCAAAGAGAACGCCAAAGCCGGCGTTTATGAGTTTCGCTCCATATCTGGCGCATTGCCTGGCTGCCATAGCGCCATGAAAAGGGAGAAATATAATTATCGTAGTTTCGATTTTCCATAGAAAGTATTATACAATTGGATTACAAATTTGAAAGTACAAAATATTCATTCTAAAGGTAACAAAATTGCAATTCAACAAAATGATGAATATAATAGAATAATAGCTAATATTTTCACAATTAATCGATAAAGGATCTGCTCTGGATACTCACCGAAAGACACAAGAATTAGAAAGTACTGATAAATCAGGACTGACCCAGCAGTTAAAACCTGAAACTTCGCTGGCTAATCGTTACCTGATTCATAGCGTCTTGGGTGTGGGGGGAATGGGGGCTGTTTACCGCGCCCGTGACTTGCATTTTCCCAATGTAATCAAATGGGTGGCAGTAAAAGAGATGTTCAATCAGGCGAATGACCCCATGATTCGAAATACCATCGTTCGGAATTTCGAGCGTGAAGCAAACCTTTTGGCAACACTCGACCACTCTGCCATTCCGCGTATCTACGATTATTTCACATTCAATAATCGTTCTTATTTGATTCTGGAATTCATCAATGGGAAAGACCTCGAAGCCAAGCTGAATGAAGGTCCCATCTCTGAAGAACAATTGGTTAAGTGGTCCATCGAGCTTTGTGATGTATTGCATTTTTTGCACACTCACAAACCCGAACCCATCATTTTCCGCGATATGAAACCATCCAACGTGATGATCAATCAATACGATCACATTGTCTTGATTGACTTTGGAATCGCCAAACCCTTCCAGATGGGACAAAAAGGTACGATGATCGGCACCGAAGGGTATTCACCACCAGAACAATATCGCGGCGAAGCTACCCCTCAAACGGATATCTATGCCCTCGGCGCCACGTTGCATCACCTAATCACCCGCCGTGATCCCCGCCTTGAACCACCTTTTTCCTTTGGAGAACGGCCAATCCGCGTCTTGAACCCTGAAGTATCACCCGCTTTCGAAGCCATAATCCTTCGAGCACTTCAATATAATCCGGAAGACCGCTTCCCAAGCGCCTCGGCTATGAAAGAAGCCTTGCTGTCGATTTCGTCTGACGCAAAAATGCCAATGTCGACTCAACCCGAAATTGCCCTTCCCTCCGATGATTACGCTAAACCATCCTGGACATTTGAATGCGAAGATGAAATTCGCGGTTCACCATCATTTCATAAAGGTTTTGTCTACGTAGGTTCATATGACCATAATATGTACGCCCTGAACGGCGGTACAGGTGAATTTATATGGAAATATCCCACTGATGGGGGTATTGTCAGTAAACCATTTATTTACGAGGATAATGTTTATTTTGGTTCCGAAGATAACCGCTTGCATGTCATATCCCAACGCTCCGGCAGAATCAACTGGACATATTTCACGGACGGACCCATTCGCTCCTCCCCCATGATTGCCGAAGGGCATGTATTTATCGGTTCAGATGATGGCTTTATCCATGCAGTCAATACCTACAATGGGCGGCTGGCTTGGAAATTCGACACCGGTTCGCAGGTTCGCTCTACCCCTCTGGTAGAACAAGATATGGTATATGTCGGAACCGAAA
>JBDKUB010000050.1:0-6266 GCA_039679915.1 Anaerolineaceae bacterium | reverse complement strand
TGTAATTAGCTGTTTAATTGGAGATCATCCCTTGTATTTTTCTAGAACGGGCAACCTGACTGATTTACTCATTTGGTCGATGATGAGTATGGGTTGGTGTATCGGCGGTTGGCTTATCGTGAAATCGTGTTTCCCCTTGCGTCGCCGGGAGCGAATTTTTACAGGTATGGCTTTGGGGCTTATTTTTTTTATGGTGCTCACCAATGTGCTGGGGCATATCTTCCAGCTAAATTTGGCTTATTGGATGTCGGCGGTATTGATTTTAGTCATAGGATTGGGGGCTATGTTTTTTTCACAAATCAGACTTCGCTTGAATGTCAAAAGCGATATATTACCTGCTCTTGTCCAGATCGCTTGCTTTGCCGGGGTATTCTATCTTTATGCACTCATTAATCGCGGACTGGCAATTTTTGATGATTTTTACAATCTACCGCTTGTATCGCGGATGGCAGCAGGCGATTTTCCGCCTCATTATTTTCTCTATCCCGATAAACCCATGCCTTTCCACTATGGCTTGCATTTGATTGCTGCCAGCCTGGTCAGTATCGGAGGGCTTTTTCCTTGGAGTGCATTTGATATTAGCAAAGCGCTATCCATAGCCCTTTTAATCATTCTGGCTTGGTTGTGGTTTCGCCGATACACTCATAGCCGCCTGGCAGCTTTTGGGGGGTGCGCGTTAGTTTTGTTTGGAAGCGGTACCCGCTGGTTGTTGCGTTTACTTCCTCACAATATCATCCTGAGAGGCGCAGCGCATATCCAATTGATAGGCTCAGGCGCCGATAGCGGCGTTGACCTGCTTTCTGCCATTCATAGCTCTTGGAATATTAGCGGTGCGGGACCACTGCCTTTTCCTTTCGCTTTCGCCAACGGATTATTTCCGCCAACCACTATGGCTCTATCCAGTACAGGCGCTGTGCCGCTGATGACATTGTTTTTGCTGTTGTTGCTGGGTTTCAGACAGAAAAAATTATTCTCCACTTTGATGGTGAGTATTGTCTTGGCATCTTTTGCCTTAACCGGAGAACATTATTTTGTCACCCTATGGATTGGGATGGCATTAGCGGTAATGATTTCTTGGTGGAATCGAAGACGTAAAAGAGGGGATTCCGAAAATCGGAGTATATCCTACCAAATCGTATTGCTGGGGCTGGCGGTTTGTCTGGCTATTCCTTTTGGCGGTGTGCTAACGGAAATGGTCCGGCGTAGCTTACCCGTGCTCAGTGGTGGAACGTTTGAATCAGGCTTTGGTTTATATGGGTTTACGCTGCGCTGGCCTCCGGCTTTGGTTTCTGCTCACTTAGGTGTGCTTTCTTTTTTCTCACCGTTTCAACTTTTGGTAATTCTCTTGGAAGTTGGTCCGGTCATTTTCCTGGCGCCAGTCGTCATGTTAGCTTATTTTCGAAAAGAGCGCCATGACTCCGTTTTATCGGTAGGGATGACCATCGCAGCATTGATTGCATTTCTTGGTGCCTGTCTGTTCAAATATCAAGAAAGAGACAGGGAAATGACGCGGCTGGTCGCCCTGGCGCTTTCGATTTGGATGGTTCTAGGATATCCATTAATATGGCGATTATTCAAAAAGGGAAAGCTATATCGTCAACTGCTTGTTGGAGCAGGATATTTGATCACACTCGTCAGTGGATTGGTCTTGTTTTCGATCGAATGCAACGCTGCCGGGCATCCTCAGCTATCCGATTTTATTACCAATGCAGATGCCTTGATAGCTCAACAGTATTGGAATAAACTCCCGGATGAGGCTCAAATTTTGGACCGAATTCCTTATCGTGCTATTACTATCTTTGGACGCACAGGAGGAAATGCCTATTTGGATAACTATACGCCTACTCCCGAATGGCAAGCACTTATAACCCATTTTGATCCGGTCAAAGTGGCGCAAATGGGCTATCAATATATTTATTTTGATAATATTTGGCGAAGAAAGCTTTCCTCCATTGAAAAAGAAACTCTGGCAAAAAGTTGCGTTAAACGGATAGAAAAAATCGAAGGGGAAGGCTTAGAAACTCGCATGATCTTGGATATTCAGGATTGCCTGCCGAAATAAACCTGCCCTTGACCCAACGTCATCTAAGGTTATAATTCAGTCGTTGAATTATAGGAATTGTTTATGGAAATACAACCTGACCCAGTCCGTGAATTAACCTTGTTGGAGAGTATCGAAAACAATCCCGATGTCTCGCAAGCCTCTCTGGCTGCCCAACTAGGAATAGCCGTGGGCACTGTGAATTGGCATATCAAACGTTTCGTTGCCAAAGGCTATGTCAAAGTGAAGCGAGCCCAGCGCAGAAAACTACGTTATATCATCACCCCGGAAGGCATTGCCTTTCGTGCTCGATTGACCATGAATTATATTGATCAATCCATGGCTTTATATCGGCGGACGCGGGCGCATGTCCGTGAATTATTGATCGATGTCAACAAAGCCGGGTACAACCAGGTGCGGCTGGAAGGTGATGGTGATATCGCCGATATTTGTCGGTTATCCTGTCTTGAACAGCGTATCACCATTGCCGATGACGGTGATATTCCCGTATTGGAAATAACTGGCACAAAGGTGCATTTGCTCATGCCGGAGAAACAACCATAGAACAGGAGATGCCCATGATAGATTCCGAGACTAATTTCTGGAAAGATCGTCGTATTTGCGTCACCGGAGGAGCGGGCTTCCTGGGTTCGTTTGTGACCGAAAAATTACGCCAACGCGGCGCCGAGCATATTTTTGTCCCACTGATCGAGGAATATGATCTGGTCAAGCTAGAAGATATCCAGCGCATGTATGACACTGCTCAGCCGGATATTGTGATTCATCTGGCAGCTCTGGCAGGAGGCATTGGCGCTAACCGCGCTCGCCCGGCTGACTTTTTCTACATTAACTTGATGATGGGTGTGCAGTTGATGCACGAAGCCTGGAAGCGCGGGTTGGAAAAATTTGTGGCGATTGGCACAATCTGCGCTTACCCCAAATTCACACCAGTACCTTTCCGCGAAGAGAATTTATGGAATGGCTATCCAGAAGAAACGAACGCTCCGTATGGTTTAGCGAAAAAGATGCTGCTGGTGCAGGCGCAGGCTTATCGCGACCAATATCATTTCAATGCTATCTACATGCTGCCGGTCAACCTCTATGGGCCGGGTGATAATTTCGATTTGGAAACATCCCATGTTATCCCAGCTATGATCCGCAAGTGTATCGAAGCGCAAGAACGGGGCGACGAGCAGGTAGTGTTTTGGGGTGATGGCTCACCTACGCGGGAATTCTTATACGTCGAAGACGCGGCTGAAGGCATACTCCTGGCAACTGAGCATTATAACGGGCGTGAGCCATTCAATCTAGGCTCTGGCATGGAGATCCGCATCAAAGATTTGGCAGAATTGATCGCCCGCCTGACCGGGTATAATGGCAAGCTGGTTTGGGATACCAGTAAACCCAATGGTCAACCGCGCCGTGCGCTGGATGTAAGCCGGGCGAAAGAATATTTTGGCTTTCAAGCGCAAATGCCCTTTGAAGAAGGCCTTCGGCGCACGATTGACTGGTACCGGCAATATCGAAAGAAATAGAATAATATGGCAGAAACGGCTATTAAATCTCGTTCAACTCAAGAGGTTATCGTCCTGCGCCCTTCACGAGGCTGGGCATCATTGAATTTAAAAGATTTGTGGGTTTTCCGGGAATTGATCTATTTCCTAACCTGGCGCGACATCAAGGTGCGGTATAAGCAAACGGTGCTGGGCGCAGCTTGGGCAATCTTGCAGCCACTGCTTAATATGCTGGTATTGACGGTCATTTTTGGCAACCTGGCAAAAATGTCCACTGGGGGCATTCCTCGCCCAATCTTCACCTTCGCCGCGCTTTTGCCGTGGGGCTTGTTTAGCAAGGCATTAACCGATGCCGGACGCTCCATGCTCACCAACCGCAGCATGATTACTAAAATCTATTTTCCACGTCTCATCATTCCACTATCTTCGGTGCTGGGCGGCATCGTGGATTTTTTGATTCAACTGGTGATATTGCTGCTTATGATGGTTTACTACAAGGTCATGCCTACTGCCGCCGTGTGGACGCTGCCGCTTTTCCTTCTGCTGGCTATCGTTACAGCTTTGGGGTTTGGATTATGGCTTTCTGCACTCAATGTGCTTTACCGGGATGTCAATTACATTCTGCCTTTCCTGACGCAAATCTGGCTGCTGGTTACACCGGTGGCATATTCTGCCAGCGAAATCCCCCAACGCTGGCAGATGATCTACGCTCTCAACCCCATGGTGGGAGTAGTGGAAGGGTTTCGCTGGGCATTGCTTGGCACCCAAGCCATTCCGTGGAATGTTCTAACCATTTCGACGGTGATTTCTTTGATACTGCTGGTTAGCGGTGCATTCTATTTCCGGCGCATGGAACGTACCTTCGCAGATATGATCTAAACAAAAACATGGTTGATTTATGACGGATATTGCTATACGTGTTGAAAATTTGGGCAAGGAATACCGCATCGGGACGCAAATCGATAGCTACCCGACCTTGCGAGATACCATAATGGATGCTGTAAAATGGCCGGTGCGCATGTTGCGTCATGGCTACGCATCCACAGTGGAGACCATTTGGGCATTAAAGGATGTTTCGTTCGAAGTGCACCAGGGTGAAGTGCTGGGTGTCATCGGGCGTAACGGGGCTGGGAAAAGCACATTGCTTAAAATCCTGTCCCGGGTGACTGAACCCAGCGAAGGATACGCCGAAATTCATGGACGGGTGGGTTCACTATTGGAGGTCGGCACTGGCTTTCATCCTGAGTTAACCGGACGGGAAAATATATTCCTGAACGGCGCTATCTTGGGAATGAAGCGCGCTGAAATCGAAAGAAAATTCGATGAAATTGTGGATTTTTCCGGCGTGGAAAAATTCATCGATACCCCGGTTAAGCGTTATTCCAGCGGAATGTATTTACGCCTGGCATTTGCCGTAGCTGCACACATGGAACCCGAAATCCTGGTGGTCGATGAAGTCTTGGCTGTGGGCGATGCCGAATTTCAACGTAAATGTCTGGGAAAGATGAGCGATGTCGCCCAAGAGGGGCGTACTGTTTTGTTCGTATCCCATAATATGTCAGCCATTCAACGCCTCACACGGGAAACGATTGTTTTGGAAAAAGGTAAGATGATCTTGCGTGCTCCTTCACCTCAGGCAGTAGATTATTATCTTTCATCAGGATTTGCGCA
This sequence comes from Anaerolineaceae bacterium, assembly GCA_039679915.1. Classification (GTDB taxonomy): domain Bacteria; phylum Chloroflexota; class Anaerolineae; order Anaerolineales; family UBA4823; genus JAAZNS01. Next base: position 1,040 of record JBDKUB010000050.1, on the reverse strand, counting down.
GACCGGCGAGCGGATCTGGCAGGCAGATGAGCTGCCCGTCGATAGCAGCCCATTTCGTCCGATTGCACTTCGGGTGCTTAATCTTCAGGGTAAAGTTGTCGATACGGTGCGTTCTATCGAGCCGACCACAATCGAATTCGAATATGAGATTAATTCAAATGTGCCCGATTTGCGTGTAGGTATTTATTTGCTCAATACCCATGGTGAACATATCTTCACTTCTTTCGATACGGATGATCCATCGAAGTACGAACGGTATGGTGTGCGATCGCCTGGGAGGTATGTCAGTCGCTGTACGCTGCCGGCAGATTTTCTAAACGAAGGGCGCTACATTTTGGGGGTTAATGCGAGTGTGTTCAGGGTACGGCGCTTCTTTCAAGATGAGCATGCTCTGGCATTTGCTGTGGATAGCACTGGTGCACCGGGAATGCAGTGGTTGGAGACACGCCTGGGATTGATGCGTCCACGCCTTGTTTGGGCGATACAGGAGCTTTCATCGTGAATTTGGTGACTAAACGGCAATTGAAGCAGGTATTGGGCAGTGTACCCTGGACGGCTGAATTGTATTGGCAGTTGCGCCAACCCGGAAAACCACTCAGTAAAAGCTTCTCGCTGCGCAGGATTGAAAATGCTTTACCGGAATGGTTGGCAATGGCAGGGGAAGCCAGGCAAGAAAACCTGGCTTCGAATATGCCAAAGAAGCGCTTGCTTGTATTTCTCACCTTACGTTACTGGATCGAGCATGGCTCGTTGTTGAGTTTGGCATTGGCTGGTTTGGGGCATGAGGTTACTCTGGCTTATCTCCCTTATTCCAATTACCGCAAACCCATGACGAATTTCGATTTGCGTCGCCAAAACCTTTATGCTTACCAGATTTTGAAACAGGCTGAACCTCTGGTTAAAATATTGCCTATTGTGGCTATCGAAAATAAACCGGTGCATCCTAAACACGACATACCTCTCCCTGAGGAACTTACACAACGCCTTCACCAGGTTTCTCTGCGAGATGTGTCATATACGCTGCAAATCGAAGAATTCGA
>JBDKUB010000564.1:0-1996 GCA_039679915.1 Anaerolineaceae bacterium | reverse complement strand
GAATCAGTACAATCCAGCTCTTCTTTTTGGCTGTTTGTTAATTGGCTCCAAGAATGGTTTTCTTCCCTTGTCATGTTTCGAAAGCTGTGTTTCGATTGTTAAAGTACAGTTTTTGCAGAAAAATCATAAATTCATCTTTAACATTAAAACCATATAGGATCGCGTTTTTTTATGCTATCATGAATGTGATATGATTATAAATAGACAATGTCAATAATTTATATAAAATGTTCCTGATTATTAGTGAAAGAAAAGGGTTTTATTGATAAATATTCATTGATTGGTTTTGGGGTGGGATGTTATTTTTAGAAAATAAAATTTTCATAACGAGAAATTTTTCAAGGATAACGAGGCATTTGCATTGACCTTGATGCTGATTTCAAACATTGCATCTCTTTCATCTTCCCACGGGTATGTTATTAATTCACATGCTGTTTAAAAATATAGTAAAAGTTCGTTTCGATAATCAGAGATATCATGAAAAAAACTTGGACAGAAGCGAATACACAAAAAGTTAATGTCGATAACCTGTCGACCTCTAAACCGGCGATAAAATTTATCCCCTATTCATTAGCGCACTTATGGATGGGATTGATTTTAGTTCTTTCTGATCTCATTAGCATATCACTTTCTTGTGGATTAGCTTTAGTCATCTGGTCTAAGGTTCGTTCTGATCTGATATTGAAGGATTATCTTAGCATTTGGTTTCTAATTTTCGTTTTTATTTTAGCGTATGAACTGGCAGGGTTATATCCGGCGATTGGAAAAAGCCCGGTTGAAGAGCTACGTGGGCTTACGATATCCACAACAATAGTTTTTCTTTTGTTGGGAACATTCTCTTTCTATCTGCGGAATGCTGAACGTTTTTCAAGAGCATCTTTTGGCATTGCTTGGGTATTTGCATTATTTTTAGTACCAATAGGCAGAAACATTACCCGTTCGTTATTCTGTTTCCTTGGATTGTGGGGAGAACCTGTCGCGTTGATTGGTTATGGAGAACACGGGCAGCGGATATGGAAATATTTGATGAAAAACCCCAAAGTTGGGTATCGTCCGGTCGTAGTGATCGATGGATATGCATCTCAAGATGTACCATCTATTCCGTTAGCGAAATTGAAACAAAGTGCAGAAGACAACGATTCCTCGTTCAATGAGCTCGAGGGGGTAAAGACAGCCATCCTTATACCGCACGAAACCCCTGATGAATTTCTCACAGAAGTTATCGAGGGGCGTTGGCATAAGTTCCAGCGTTTGATCATGATTTCAGGCGATCAAAACGGCGGCAGTGTTTGGGTAGAGCCCCATGATATTGGGGGTATTTTAGGCTTAGAGATACGTCAAAACTTATTCAGCAATCTTCATCAGGTCGTCAAGCGCTTGATAGATCTTAGTTTGATCATTATTTCAGCACCAGTGTGGAGTATTGCCTTCATTTTGATTGCCGCAATGATTCGCTTGAATTCCCCTGGCCCGGTTATCTATCGCCAAAAACGGATTGGTAAAAATGGTAAACCCTTTATGATTTGGAAATTCCGTACTATGGTAGATAATGCCGACCAGGTATTAGAAGATTATCTTCAAAAGCATGCCGAACTGAGAGAAGAATGGAATAAAACCCAAAAATTAAAAAACGACCCTCGGATAACAGGCGTGGGCAGATTCTTACGACGTTTTAGTTTGGATGAGCTGCCACAAATCATTAATGTGATTGGTGGCGAGATGAGCCTGGTGGGTCCCCGCCCCATTGTCGAAGAGGAAATCGATTTCTATAAAAATCATTATCATTTGTATAAAAAGGTGAAACCGGGGATGGCAGGACTTTGGCAAATATCCGGACGCAACGATACCACATACGAGCAACGTGTAAAACTCGATGAGTATTATGTACGAAACTGGTCAATCTGGATTGATATATATATTTTAGCTTCGGTAATCAAAGCTGTGCTGAGCGGTAAAGGGGCATATTGAACAGGTGGACATTTATCAGTTAAAACCG
>JBDKUB010000361.1:0-2303 GCA_039679915.1 Anaerolineaceae bacterium | reverse complement strand
AACGGATAAGGCAGCAGGGGTGAAAATGTATCTCGATCAAACATATGGTCCCCTGCGGCTGGACGACATGTCGCGGGGGGGGGAGCATTTTTCGCGCCTGCCTAAAAACTTGCCTGTTGTAGCCCATGCCGAAGGTCGTTCGATGGCAGCCGTCATTCTGATGGCAGCTTTGTACGACCGTCCTATTCACATTGCTCACGTATCGACGCGGGAGGAAATCTGGCTTATCCGTAAAGCAAAAGAAAAGGGGATCCAGGTCACCTGCGTAGTTTGCCCTCACCACCTCTTCCTGAATGAAAAGGATATCCCTGTCATTGGAGCAGGGCGCAGCGAGGTGCGTCCCAGGTTGAGGTCTGAAGAAGACCGGCAAAGTTTATGGGAGAATCTGGCAGTTATCGATTGTTTCGCCACCGATCATGCTCCTCATACCCTGGCAGAAAAAGACAGCCCCAACCCACCCCCTGGCTTTCCCGGTTTGGAGACGGCGCTTCCCCTGCTATTAACGGCTGTTCACGAGGGAAAACTCTCCTTAGATGATGTGGTCACCCGACTGTATACCAATCCAAAGCGTATTTTCGATATACCCGATCAATTCGATACCTGGATCGAAGTAGATATGGAGGCAGCCTGGCAAATCAGCGCATCCCAGATGTACACGCGCTGCGGTTGGACTCCGTTCGACGGGTGGAAGGTCTATGGCAAAGTACGTCAGGTGAATCTACGAGGAAAGCCTGCTTATATCGATGGAGAAGTTTTAGCTCAACCCGGTTCAGGGTTGAATATAAGGCAATGAATTCTATATGTTGATTGACTAATAATTCGGCTTACCCCCAGGATGAACCGATGAATTATGAGTGTCTATTTTCGATAAATATAGTGCCTCTTATTAATCTTGTTGTTTTTTTGAAAAGGAGTTTTTAACATGACAACTTATGTCCCACCCCTCAGAAATCAAAGCCCCTAATTACCTTTTGGGGATCAACGGAGTGCTCGGTTTTATGGTAAAGATATTCTCTCGGTCAACCAATTCGATCGAGATGACTTGGAATACATTTTTGGGGTTGCCAAAGAGATGCGTGAAATGGTGACCCGAGTCGGTACCTTCGATTTACTGAAAGGAAAAATATTAGCTAACCTGTTCTATGAGCCATCCACGCGGACCTCGTCATCCTTCACCTCTGCTATGGAACGGCTTGGCGGAAGTGTCATTCCAATCAATGAAGTGCGTTATTCTTCGGTTTCTAAAGGCGAATCATTGCCGGATACCGTGCGCACCTTGGAATGCTACGCGGATGTCATCGTCATCCGCCACCCGGAGAGCGGTTCGGCTGCCCTGGCTGCCAAATATGCTCGAAAACCAATCATCAATGCCGGCGATGGGATCGGAGAACATCCAACACAAGCCTTGTTGGATTTATTCACCATTGTTAGCGAGCTGGGAAATGTCGACGGATTGACGGTGACGATGCTGGGAGACCTTAAATATGGGCGTACCGTGCATTCGCTGGCAAGGTTATTATCTCAATTCATCGTTAAAATCAATTATGTATCACCGGAAATTTTGCGGATGCCCCCGGAAATCATCAGCGAGCTGAAAGATAAAGGTGTGTCACAATCTGAATATAATACACTTGATTCAGTCCTCCCAAAAACCGATGTTCTTTATGTCACTCGCGTGCAAAAAGAGCGCTTCGAAAATCAGGATGAATATGAAAGTGTAAAAGGCGCCTATGTCATCACACCCGAAGTCATGCAACAAGCTAAGGATAAAATGATCGTTATGCACCCTTTGCCACGTGTGGGTGAGATTAGCATGGATATGGATGATGACCCTCGGGCTGCTTATTTCCGCCAGATGGAATATGGCTTGTTCGTGAGGATGGCGTTGCTGGCGATGGTGCTGGGTAAAGCTTGAATAAACATTTTTAATTTCACCTCAGAAAAGAGAAAACATGACTTCTTTTTTAGAACGGCTCGAATCCAGGGTCAATGATATCGATTCATTGCTTTGCCTGGGATTGGATCCTCATCCGCAAGATCTCACTGCACAAACACCGCTCGCATTGCGCGATTTCTGCCTCGACTTGATCGAAAAAACCGCCGATCAAGTAGCAGCCATCAAACCTAATTCGGCATTTTTCGAGGCGTTTGGTGCCGAGGGGATCGCTGTTCTATCTGAAGTGATTCAAGCGATTCCTGAAGGAATCTTGGTGATTCTGGATGCTAAGCGAGGTGACATCGCTTCCACGGCTCAGGCTTACGCACAAGCAGCCTTCCAAAAACTGGGGGTTGATGCAATCACG
>JBDKUB010000372.1:0-4461 GCA_039679915.1 Anaerolineaceae bacterium | reverse complement strand
TCGGGAGGCAACCCCAGCTCATTTTCGCGACCCCCAGGAATCGTGGAAAAAGTTATTTGTTCTGTCTCTGGGGCAGAACCTTCGGAATGGTGTCCCTCGCAACGAAAAGAGATATTCGCTGCCGATCGGTTGCCTTTGCCGAAAGAAGAAGACCTCTGGCAAAAAGTAAAGGTGGATACCTGGACAAACCTGAAGGCATCTTCCGCTTGTGGTGATTTTACTGCGGAAAAATTCGTCATCAACGTGACCGATCCTTGGGCAATAAAATGGATCAAACAAACCCAGGAAGGCAAAGACTGGGCAGCCAGTATGGGATTTAAGAAGCCTTACACTTTTACCCCGGAAAGGGAATGCCGGGCGGATGATCCCCGACCAAAGATATCGATTTCATCACCATCGAAAGGCGAAACGATAACGTCCAGTCCGCTGGAAATTATCGGTGAGATCAACGCAACAGATAAATTTGCTAGTTTCCGGTTGGAATATGGCATGGGGGAAGATCCGGATGAATGGAATTTATTAGAAAAACGCAATAAACCGGTGAAATCATCCAAGGAAATATACGAGTGGGATATTAGCGGGATGCCAGCGGGGGTAGTGACACTGCGCATAGTCATTTTGAGTAATGAAGATACTTATGCAGAGTTGAGAATCCCCATCAACCTTCAAGTTCCCACGCCAACACCGACACCTACGCCGACTTTTACACCCACCTATACGCCAACCATGACACCAACGATCACGGAGACGCCAACAGCAACACCAACCGCCACAGAAACAATGACAGCGACGCCAGAATAAAAAATCATGGGTTATCAAAACGCCATGATTTATTGATTAGTCGGGGCGGGCGGATTTGAACCGCCGACCTCACGGTCCCGAACCGTGTGCTCTAGCCGGACTGAGCCACGCCCCGAATTCATTGCAGGTTTTAAAGCGAAAGGATTATAATCTAGCCATATAGCTTTGGCAAGGTACAGGGTCGATTGCCTGCAAGATACAGCAAAAAATTAATAGTAAGGAGAAATTTTATGGCGGAATCCAAAAAAGTGCGTGTTGCGATTATCGGAGTAGGAAATTGTGCTTCTTCTTTGATACAAGGAGTACATTATTATAAAAATGCAAAAGAAGATGAACGGATTCCTGGGATTATGCACGCCAATTTGGGTGGTTATCACATTCGCGATATTGAATTTACAGCCGCGTTCGATATTGTGGATACGAAAGTGGGAAAAGATTTATCAGAAGCCATTTATGCTTATCCCAATAACACGTATAAATTCTTCGATGTGCCAAAACTCAACGTAACAGTCTCAAGGGGTATGACTCATGATGGTTTGGGGAAATATCTTTCCGAAATCCTAAAAAAAGCGCCAGGTCCCACAGCAGACATTGTAGGCATTTTGAAAGATACGAAAACAGATGTGGTGGTGAACTTTTTGCCGGTAGGTTCGGAGATGGCGACCAAATGGTATGTAGAGCAGGTGCTGGATGCTGGGTGTGCATTTGTAAATGGTATACCGGTGTTTATTGCCAGCCAGCAATACTGGCAGAAGCGATTTATCGACCGTAATTTACCGGTGATTGGTGATGATGTAAAAAGCCAGGTAGGCGCTACAATATTACACCGCGTCCTCACCAGTTTATTCGTCGATCGAGGTGTACGTCTCGACCATACCTATCAATTGAATTTCGGCGGAAACACAGATTTTTTGAACATGTTGGAGCGCGATCGGTTGGAATCAAAGAAGATATCAAAAACCGGTGCAGTAACTAGTATGCTACCCTATACATTAAAACCCAATGATGTTCACGTAGGACCAAGCGATTATGTGCCCTGGTTGACAGACCGCAAATGGTGTTATGTACGTATGGAAGGTACTACATTTGGGGAAGTGCCTCTAAACCTGGAAGCGAAACTCGAGGTTTGGGATTCACCTAATTCCGCTGGAGTAATGATCGATGCCGTGCGTTGTGCCAAGCTAGCGCTCGATCGCGGTCTTTCGGGACCCATCATTGCCCCTTCTTCTTATTTTATGAAAACACCTCCCAAACAATTCAAAGATGAGGTAGCCAGGGAGATGACCGAAGCATTCATTAAAGGAGAAGAATAATCTGAAAATGGTATAATTATTCATTACGAAATATTCCAATATTCCAAAATCTTAACAATGGCTCAGGAGAATAACATATGTCAGGACATTCACATTGGGCGACGATCCGCCGTAAAAAAGGCGCTGCTGATGCCAAACGCGGGCAGGTCTTCACCCGTTTAGCACGGGAAATTGTGATAGCAGCGCGGGAAGGCGGCGGCGATCCTTCATCAAATGTACGCTTACAATATGCTATCGACCGCGCTAGAGCGCAAAATATGCCTAAGGACAATATTGAAAGGGCTATCAAGCGCGGTACTGGTGACTCAAAAGAGGGCAATGCACTTGAGGAAATCCATTATGAAGGTTATGGTCCTCATGGCGTGGCTTTTATCATATCTTGTGTAACTGACAATCGCAACCGGGCAGTCTCTGAAATACGGCATATTTTAAGCCGCTTTGGAGGTAGTATGGCTGAAGCAGGTACGGTTGCATGGCAATTCCGGAAATATGCTTATTTTAGTTTACCAGCAGAAGGTCAGGATGTAGATAAAATCTTCGAGATGGCAGTCGATGCCGGTGCCGATGATGTGGTGGTCGATGATGATACCATTGAAATATTTGCTCCGGTGGAATCCTTCAAAGCCATCAGCGATAAGCTCAAAGAAGCAAAAATTCAACCTGAAGAAGCCGAATTGCGCATGTTCCCAAACAACGAGATGGAATTACCGGTCGAAGATGCTTTACAAGTATTAAAAGTGGTTGATGCATTGGAAGAATTGGATGATGTCAAGGATGTATATTCCACATTGAAATTAACCGATGAAGTCTTGACACAACTCGAGATGGCTTGATTGATTAATGATTGTCATTGGCATTGATCCGGGAACAGCATTAACCGGTTATGGAATAGTGGAAGAAACACAAGCGGGTCAATTACGGGCAATAGAATACGGCATTATAGAAACATCATCAGCTCAATCATTAGAAAAGCGCTTAGAAAAACTCAATCAATCATTATCCCAATTATTAATTCTCCACAGCCCTGAATCCGGAGCCGTGGAGAAATTATTTTTTAACCGCAATGTTCGCACCGCTATGAGTGTTGGGCAAGCCAGAGGAGTGATATTATTATCGCTGGCAGAAGCTGGAATTGAAGTGGAAGAGTATTCACCTTCGGAGATAAAGCAAGCTGTAACAGGATATGGCGGTGCGGATAAGAATCAGGTTCAGCAAATGGTGCGTACTTTGCTTTCCCTGGATACGATCCCCCAACCGGATGATGTGGCAGATGCTTTGGCAGTCGCCATATGCCATATTAATTCAAATCGATTCAAGAGAATTATCCAAGAAAACAGAGGCTAATTGCCATGATTGCCAGTTTGAACGGTAAAGTGATGGAAATTCGCAGCGATGCAGTGGTAGTCGATGTTGGGGGCATTGGATTTTTGGTTTTTGTCCCTGGTTCGCTTTTGGCTCGAATACGCACTGGGGAGAATTTTTTTCTTTATACTTATTTGGTTGTTCGGCAAGATCTTTTAGCTTTGTATGGATTTGAGACGAACGAAGAACGTGAGATATTCATTTTACTCTTAAGCGTCAATGGCATTGGACCCAAGTTAGCTCTGGCAATTCTATCCTCACTAAATCCGGATACGATTAAAAATGCTATCATCCAAGAAAATTCCGATGTGTTCAATCGAGTATCCGGCGTAGGTAAAAAGACTGCCCAAAAAATAATTTTGCAATTACATGACCATATCCCGGTCGTCACCGGATTAGAAAGCCTGGCTGCCATCAGCGAACACGATTCTGAAGTTTTGGCAGCCTTATCCGTATTGGGATACAGCGTTGTCGAAGCGCAAGCTGCGCTGCAATCCATACCCAGAGATGCTCCCCAAGATACTGAAGAACGCTTGAAACTGGCATTACAATACTTTTCCCACTAAAAAGTAAAATAATAGGACATATTCTTAATTTCATTTACTAGACAATATATTAGCTTTCAGGTATTATTTCAGCACTTTGTGTTTGAGGAAACCAATTTATGGATTCAATTGAAAAATTATTAAAAGAGCTGACTGAAGCTCAAGGCGTGCCCGGATATGAAGCTCCTGTCCGGGCAACAATTCGTAAATATTTGGAAGGATTAGGAACATTATCTCAGGATAACATCGGCAGTTTGATATGCCAGAAGCAGGGGGAAGAAACAAAACCAAGGGTGATGTTAGCAGGTCACATGGATGAAATAGGTTTTATGGTGAAATACATCACCGAAGAAGGATTCCTGCGCTTCATTCCCCTGGGTGGATGGTTCGACCAAGTCTTACTTGGACAGCGTGTGGTAGTAAAGACCAGTAAAGGCGAT
>JBDKUB010000122.1:0-3600 GCA_039679915.1 Anaerolineaceae bacterium | reverse complement strand
AGTGAGGGCGGAGGAAAAATAATCAAGAAAGCCCAAAATAAAGAATCATGCCTGACAGACCCCACCGGCGGTGATTCAAAGCTTCTTTGTAAATATTACTAAGTCGTCCCCTTCGTGATAAAAATCTTTGAGGGTTGCTTCGTGGGTATAGCCTGCGCTGTGATAAAACTTGCGGGTCGGTCCGTATTTAGGCTTGCCAGATGTCTCTACGATTACCAAACGCCCACCCAGGTGTTTGATTTCCTTTTCTGCTTCATCCATCAAAGCCTTGCCTACTCCTTGCCTCTGGCAATCTTTATCCACTGCAATCCAGAACAAATCGTAAGCGCCTTTTGTCAAGGCGCGTGGACCAAAGCAGGCAAAACCGCGCAACTTGCCATTCTCGTGGTCGATCAGAAAGTGGTAGCCGCTCTTATCAGCGCCTTTTTGGAGGTATTCATTCCATAGCTCTGCCACGCAATCCACTTCTTCCTGCGAGAAAAAGCCGGTAGAGGCAGCCACTTTGATAATGGCAGTGCCATCTTTGCTTAGAGGTGCCTCGATCATACCCAGCCCTCACGTTCTAAGGCAAACCGCACGATGCGCTCTACGGTATCCGCATAGGTATAACCGGCGACTGCTGCGGTGTTGGCAAAACCCGAATCGGGCGCCAGGTCAGGCAATTCGTTGATATCCAAGATATAGGGGATGCCGTTATAGTAGCGCATATCCATCCGCCCCAGGTCTCGCAATCCTACGGCTTTATAAGCCTGAATGGCAGTTGTTTTAATTCGATGCTCCTCTATGGGGGTTAAATCTGCAGGGCAGCGGATGACGATATTTTTATAGTAGGGCGATTCCGGCAGCCATTTCGCCTCATAGGTGATCAGGCATTGCAAGGGATCTTTGACCCAGGAATAATCTTCTTCTGCTACTGGCATAGCTTCCACCACTCCATTGCCCCACATCGACACGGCAAATTCTCTGCCCGGGATGAATTCCTCGACCAGGGCAGGTTGGTGATATTGATCTAAAACATAACCGATGCGTTCACGTAATTCCTTTGGATTGGATACCACGGATGACAGGTCAATTCCCAGACTGCCATCTTCCATAACTGGTTTTACAATGAGTGGAAAATTCAAACGCAGGTCGCTTGTTGGATGCTTGAAAATTTGAAATGCCGGGGTCGGGATGCCATGTTCCATCAAGCGTCTTTTGGCACGGGCTTTATCGATGCAAAGCGCTACCACGCGAGCCGGTGCCCCGGTATGTTTGAATCCCATCGATTCGATCAATTCTAGCACCGAGACGGCTGCCATATTGTTACCATTGAACCCATCGCAGTTATCCAGGATAAATGTATCTTCCGGAGAGTAGTTATTCATTTGCTCTTGTAAATCATCCAAGGAATCTTGCACGGCGATTTTTAGCGCATGGTAACCGCGCAGCAACAATGCTTCATGAAGCAACCCCGCTACTATTGTAGTATATTGCAGGGCAATCAAATCTTGCGAATGTCCACAAACGGTTTTTTGCTCATCATTATATAAAACGGCGATTTGGAAATTTTTCTCACTCATGAATGCCTCTAAATTGATATAGTGGAGTCTGGTAAACAGGCATGATTAAATAGCGCGCAACAACATCCAGAATATCTGGTTTATGTTTGCCAATTTCTAAGGATACCTTAAGCGGCAATCGTAGACGCGCAAGGTTTTATGTAAATTATAGAAATAAGGGGGAGTAATATCGGGGATTGAAGAGCCAGGCACCCAATCTTCGATGTCATCGGTCAGGTCTTTGGGTAATTCGACTATATTAAATAAATAACTACCCATCTTACCTCGATTGGGTAGTTTGACACGCGTTTGGGCTTTTAAACCATGCCCAGGATCATCAGGCTCATTCATAATTGCGTCGCAACTATACTGCAAACATACAAATTAATCAAGGGTTTTAATGGCATTGTAAGGAATCTTAATCTTGAATATCAATGTTGGATCATGAATAATCAAGAGAGATAGGGCTATAATATGTTTCGCTTGTAATGGGTGCTCGTCAGCCAATGATGTTGGTTAATCATCTGTGCTTGAAAATGATATGGTCTCTATGGAGTGGACTATGGCGTTAGGAAAAAACTCAATCAAAATCAAAACTATGTGGACAGCCCTCTTGCTTTTTACCATAATTCTGGTCGGATGTGGGACAAAAGAAAACCCGCAGACGCCAACCTATGCTCCAACCAGCGTCGAAGAACCCTCCTTCGTTATTGCCTCTCCTACCCCGCTATCAGATGTGGAATTTCCCAGCGAAACGCCTGCCTTATCGATTACTTCTTCACCTGCTACCCAGCCTACCTTGGAACCCTCGGCAACCAATCCTCCGGTCGAAACTCGGACTGAAACACCCGAAGCAGCTCTGACAGCAATCCCTCTAACGGAGTGGATAGCTTGGGGCTGGACCCAATCGACCTCACCCATGGCTTGCCAGGATGTCAATAGCCCTTGCTGGATGCTGACTAATTACAAAGAGCAATCCAGCCTGGTTTATGCGGAACCTATTTATTTGGATGCCGCCTCGCCAAATCTGAGTCTGGTCTTTCAAACTCGCTATTCTGTAAAGGAGAGCAAGGCGTTTGGTTTCGTTGAAATTCAGGTTGTCGGTGAAGCAGCCTGGAATAGAGTATATACCCTAAAAGGCAGCCGCGATTATTGGCATGAAGTGGATATCGATCTATCACCTTTCAGCGGAAAAGCTGTGACAATCAGGTTCGCTACCAAACCTTTTTTCGATACCATTCTAAGCCCTGAGGCTACCAAAACAATATATAACAAGGAAACTTGGATAATTCAGAATGTGGTGATCGAGCCGAAAAAACCGACCAATGGCGCGTTACCTGGTTTGTTCCCCTCGACAAGTCTGAAGGGTAGTTAGGAATCTGGAAAAATCCCAGATTTCGATATTATATGCGTTCTCCAAAGATATAGTGCGCTACATTTAGCCCCAGGGTAACCACCTGGCCTTGTTCCAATTTCAGGGACATGGTTTGGTTTAAGGGAAGCATTTCGACTAATTCCGCACGCACCCCTGGCAGTATCTTTTTCTCTTCCAGGAAAGGCAGCATCCCATTGATTTCCTCAGCCAGCTCGTGAACGCCGCGGATGATAAAGGTATCCCCCAAATTGAAATTAGTTAGTTTTGTCCACTTAGCGGCTACATGTTCGAAACCGGGAAGGGGGTTGCCATGCGGGCAGGTCTGTGGATTTTTTAAATCCTCCAGCAGGGCAGCCTCAAGCTCGGAGGAGATTACATGCTCCATCGCGTGCGCCTGGCTGTGGGACTTCGACCACCCTACCATGCGTGTCAACAGCCATTCCGAAAGCATATGCCGGCGCATCACCGAACGGGCTGCCTCTAAGCCTTTTTCGGTGAGAAGCGAGCCTCTGGTTTTATCGGGGATGATCAATCCGTCCCGAAGCATCCGTTGCAGGGTATTGGTCACCGTTGGTGGGCTTACACCGATGAGCTCCGCCAGGCGCGCACCCACAACCGGTTCGTTGTCTCGTTCCAGTATCAATAATAAACTGAGATAATCTTCGATTGTAGAGGTGGGTCTTG
>JBDKUB010000506.1:0-6260 GCA_039679915.1 Anaerolineaceae bacterium | reverse complement strand
CGTACTGTCCCACTCGCACCAAAACAGGGATCGCTGCCAGTCCGGGTTGGGCATACTCGTTTCCATCATCGCTTTTTGGGATTTAGATGGGGTGGATTATGCCATAGATTAAGCAGCGGGTCAACAGGATATGGATTAATTTATTTTGATTTCGGATGAAGAACAGCTTTGATTTCTTCCAGGCTGATTGGACCCTGGCGCAGAATAGCCAACTCATTCCCACTGCAATCCACCACGGTCGATGGTTTGCCACCCGGAGCTCGCCCCCCATCGATAATCAGCGCAATCCGCCCCTCGAGTTGAGCCAATACCTCCTCCGCCGAACAAGAGTCCGGGTGACCGGATTGATTCGCAGACGTAACCGCCATGGGTCCGGTTAAGCGCAGCAAAGTCAAAGCAACAGGGTGGTTGGGCATACGCACCCCAACGGTCGAATACGGCGATATTTCCTCAGGCAATTCAGGACGGCGCGGCACGACCAGGGTCAAGGGACCTGGCCAAAAATGATGGGCAATCTGCAACACCGCATCATTCACCGTATCAGCAACCCGCATCAGCTCCGCCGCATCGCCGAGCAAGATTGGAATAGCCTTGCTGGCGTCTCGTATTTTGGCAACATACAGGCTGGCAATCCCTTGAGTATTGTAAATGGGCGTCCCCACCCCATAGACGGTATCGGTAGGAAAAGCCACCAACTGGCCGGCTTCCAATAGATCTCGAGCCTTTGAATAAACGGATGGATCGCTTGCTGGAATTATTTGCGTCTTCATAAGTTCGATTTAAGAAATATCAGAATTTATCCGCTAAACAGGATTTATAGAATTATTTATGTGGCTATAGCCGTTCATCCTGTTTATCTTATATTTCTTACCCTATTCAGGGTTTTTCCCTGTATTCATTTCCCAGATCAACTTCAAGCCATCCAGAGTTAGCCAGGGTGCTAATACATCGATTACCGTGGTTTCCTTGGTCACAATCTCAGCCAACCCGCCAGTGGCAATTACTTTCATGTTGGCGCCTAATTCCTTACGGAAGCGCGCCACCATCCCCTCCACCAGCGAAACATAACCGAACAGCAACCCGGACTGCATGGCATGGGTGGTATTCCGCCCAATCACTGAAGGAGGCCGTTGAAGGTCGACGCGCAGCAGCTTGGATGTACGCAGGTAAAGCGCTTCGGCGGCAATGCCAATACCTGGGGCAATTGCGCCTCCCAGATAATCGCCTTCCTTGGTAATCGCATCGAAAGTGGTGGCAGTGCCAAAATCGACGACGCAGGCCGGTCCACCATACAGGTGCTGCACGGCTACCGCGTCCACAATTCGGTCGGCGCCCACCGCCCGCGGATCTTCATAACGAATGCGCACCCCGGTTTTTACGCCTGTATCCACCACTAAAGGCTCTTGATGGAGATATTTTTGGCAGGTTTCTACAATCTTGCCGGTTACCGGCGGCACTACCGATGCCAGGCATATCCCAGATATATCCTCTACCCGGTACCCGGCATGTGCTAATAAGCCCATCAACTGTAAGCCGTACTCATCCGGCATGTGTTCGTAATTGGTTGCCAGCCGCCAGCGCGGACCTAAGTCCTGGCTTTTATAAAGCCCGATGGTGATATTCGTATTTCCGATATCAATGGTTAGCAGCATAATCGTACCTCCATTATCCCTAAATCGAGAATGGGATTGAATTACCCAACCACCACATTATCGATGAGCCTCGTTTTCCCGATGAATACAGCCATCGAGAGCAGTGCCTGACCGGTGATTTCGCCTTGGATTTCCTGCAGCGTGGAGACATCAGCACAAGATACATATTGCAGCTTTGTCAATGGTTCGCTTTCGATGACCTGACGCATCCATTGGCGAAGTTTTTCAGCATCCCTTTCCCCCTTCTCGAATTCCGTTTGTGCCTTTACCAGAGCTCGGTACAACACACAGGCTGCCTGGCGCTCGGTTGGGTCGAGGTAAGTGTTGCGACTGGACATAGCCAATCCGTCTGCTTCGCGCACGGTAGGACAGACCACAACCTCCAATGGGAAATTCAAATCCAGCACCATGCGCCGGATGACCGCAGCTTGCTGAGCATCTTTCTGCCCAAAATAAGCATACTGAGGTCGAATAGCATTGAATAGCTTGGCAACCACGGTCGTCACACCCCGAAAATGACCGGGGCGACTGGTGCCTTCCAATGGCAAAGTTATTTCTTCTACCGAAACCCAGGTTTGATAGCCTGGCGGATACATAATTTCCGGCGTAGGCGTCCACACCAAATCGACTCCCAGTTTTTCCAATAAATCCAAATCTCGGGGTAAGTCACGCGGGTAGGCAGCCAGGTCTTCCTGGGGACCGAATTGAATGGGGTTGACAAAGATACTGACGGCCACACTGGCACAGTCCCTGCAGGCTGCTTCGACCAGGGAAAGGTGGCCTTGATGCAGAAATCCCATGGTCGGCACCAAACCAACCGGCTCGGTAAGTCGTCTGCGGGCTTGGCGCAATGCGGGTAGGTCAGTGACTACTTTCACAGCTCCACCTTTGCTTTTACCAATTGCCACAATAAGCGATTGATAGGCGCGTCCATACCCAGGCTTTCAGCCTCCCGAATAATCGCCCCACAAATTGCGTCGATTTCGGTCGGCGCACCCCGCTGAATATCTTGTAACATGGATGAACAATTATCTGCCGTTCGATAAGCTACCGTTTCAACCGCAGCTAAAGCATCACCAAATGGCAGTAATACACCCTTTGCCTCTGCAATAGACACGGTTTCCTCGACAATTTCCTTCATCGCACGGCGTGTATATGGATTTTCGAGCAAAGCGCCATTCGTGATTTCGAATATAGCCGTAAGCGGGTTGATTGCCGCGTTGATGACTAATTTCCCCCATAAGAGGGATTCGAGATTGGATGAACGCTCGACCATAAAACCAGCTTTGTTCAATAATTCATGGATAGAACCCAATCGAGGTTGCTCATTCAAAGTGATAATGCCTTCACCAGCCATTTTCACTGCCCCCGCTGCAACCAAATGGGCGCCCATTGTGGTTATCCCTATGGCTACCCGCGCTTCACCCAGCTCTCGAGCCAGGATTTCACGGTTGCCCAATCCATTCTGCAGGGTGAGTGCCACGCCATCTGCTGATAAACATCTTCCTAATTGCCTTGCCGTTCGTTTGGTCTGCCAGGATTTAACCAACACCAGTGCATTGATAATATTGCGGCACTCCTCAGGATTGCTGATGGCTTTTACCGGAAAAGTCTTTTGCGAACCATCCTCATTCACCAGGGTAACGCCCCGATTCTGCAATGCTTCTACTCCTTCTTTCCAGCTCCCCAGCATGATGACCGGCACCCCTGCCTCGGAAAGCCGTGCTGCAAATAAACACGCCATAGCTCCGCTCCCTGCGATGAGGACTGAATCTTGCATATCCTTCGTCATTTTGGCTTCGCCCCTTCACTACATCGATTACATGGCCTCATAATCATTCTTTCAGGGCTTTTTATTTCCAGCCAGCGTGCCGTCAAAAATAGTCGATTTACAAGCAACTAAATGCTCACTCTCATTAAGAAAAGCTTGCCATTCATCTTCGGGCATTTCGACGCTGTGTTCTTTAGCAGGGAAGGCCGACTTCTTCACATCCTCGATGTATTTCGTAAATGCTTCGCGCATGATTGTATTCAAATTGGCATACTGCTTGACGAACTTCGGTGTAAAGCGGTCGAATAATCCGAGTAAATCATGGGTAACCAGCACTTGTCCATCACAGCCAGCTCCTGCGCCAATGCCAATCGTCGGGATATCCAGCGATTGTGATACGAATGCTGCAAGCCTTGCCGGAATGGATTCCAATACCAGGCTGAAACATCCGGCTTCTTGCAATAGAAGTGCATCTTCAAGTAAATGGTTCGCGGCTGCGGCATTGCGCCCTTGCGGACGAAATCCACCCAATTGATTGACGCTTTGGGGGGTCAACCCTAAATGGCCCATCACAGGGATGCCCGCTGCGACGATTGCCCGAATGGTATCCATCCGTTCCCGTCCACCCTCCAGTTTGACGGCGTCCATTCCGGCTTCCTGCAGGAAACGGCCGGCATTGTGCACCGCTTCCGAGATGGAAACCTGGTAAGACATGAACGGCATATCCCCCACCAGCAAAGCATATCGAGCGCCGCGCCGGACGGCTTTGCTGTGATGCAGCATGTCTTCCATGGTGACTGAGAGTGTGTTTTCATAACCCAATACAACCATTGCTAGCGAATCGCCGACCAGGATCATATCCACACCGGCTTGGTCGAGTGCCAAAGCGGTAGGATAATCATAAGCGGTCAGCATGGTGATGGGTTCACCATGCTGTTTTTTGGTCAATAATGATAATGTGGTAATTTTTTTGCGTCCTTGAAAAGACGCTGGGGAAGATTCAGATTGATTTGACATGGTGCCCTCCATAAAAGGTAGAGTCCAACAAAAAACGTTGAAACGTTATATACCCAAAATCCTGCGCACTAATTTTACCTTATCTTCGGTGAACGGAGGCCGGGTATAAGAGTTCATATCGACAAAACCCAGTTCGAAGATGGGCTTTGGATGGCTGAATTCACAAAAGCCCTCATATCCATGATATCTGCCGATGCCGCTGGCGCCGATACCGCCAAAGGGAAGATAATCGGTCGAAGCGTGCAGCAATGAACCATTAACCGTCACGCCGCCCGACGTGGTATGAGAAAGCACATAATCTTTTTCTGCTTCATCATTTCCAAAATAATAGAGTGCCAGGGGGCGTCCACGACTATTGATATATTCGATCACTTCTTCGATTTTCTTATAATTCAATACCGGCAATAGAGGAGCAAAAATTTCTTCCTGCATCACCAACATTTCTGGTGTAGGCTGAAGAATCACAGTAAGCGGAATGCACGCATCGACCTCCGGCGCAAATTCTTCATTGGCTGGATTCACCTGTAAGATTTTGGCGCCCTTTGCCTCGGCATCCTTGAGATACCCCATCACTCGAGACACTTGTTTCTGGTTGATCAATGGTGTATATTCCATGTTCGAGCGAACGGTTGGGAATATTTCTGAGGCTACTTTCGTGACCAATTCCACAAAACGATCGACGGATTCTTCCGGCACAAAAACATAATCGGGAGAAATACAGGTTTGACCGGAATTGGGTAACTTTCCGGATAATGTCCGCCATACTGCTTGCTCGATGTTGGCGCTTCTACCGATAATCGTCGGCGATTTGCCGCCCAGCTCGAGGGTCACCGGGACCAGGTTATCTGCACAGGCTTTCATTACCTGAGAACCCACCGCTATCGAACCGGTGAAAATCAAATGATCAAAGGGCAATTCGCTAAAGATACGGCTTACATCTGAGGTAGGCTCTACACAAGCCAGCTCAGTTTCATCAAAATATTTTGAGATCATTTCACCAAACAAGGCTGAGGTGCGGGGTGTGAAGCGCGATGGCTTGATCATCGCCCGGTTGCCGGCAGACAAAATGCAGGCTACAGGGATAAATGTGAGGTTTATCGGATAATTCCAAGGACTGATGACACCTACCACACCTTTGGGCTGCCAGAAAATCCAGGCTTTTGCGCCAGAAATTGCCATAGTTAAAGGTAAATGTTTTTTCTTGGGTTTCATCCATTGACGCACATGCTTGATAGCATGTTTAAATGCTGAAATTACAGGGTAAATTTCCATCACCCTCGATTGCCCGGCTGAACGGTGACCATAATCCGCAGCTAGTGCCTTCACCAGGTCTTGATCATATTTTTCGAACATTGCCACGCCGCGGCTTAACCGATCGATTCTCTCCTCGGCGGTTGCGCCGCTGGTTATCAAGAATGAAGCACGCTGTTTCTCCAGCATTGCATTGAGAGAAGCGCGGACATCTTCTTCGTTGTTCTTTTTTGATTCTTCGATATTCGTAACCATATTTTTCCTTGTCGATTAATAGTCTTGCTTGTTTTTATCCCGTTGCGTTAAAAATTCTATAACGCGACAGCTATTATTTTAACTCAAATTTCCTCAATTCGACGGGAGTTGTTTTTTTGTGTATAAACACTTAATCTGCTATCAGGGGACTGGCAAAGGATCAACTCATTCATGATTTTCCCGGAGCTGTCCAAAAAGTCTTCAATGTCATGTCGAGCCATGTCCTGAGCGCAGCGAAGGAAAAGCGAGACATCCTAGAATTCCAATGAAAAGACCTCTCGCTTCGCTCGAGGTGACAACCTTCTTATAAGATA
>JBDKUB010000399.1:0-2382 GCA_039679915.1 Anaerolineaceae bacterium | reverse complement strand
AAACCTTCCTCGCGCAAACCGTTCACGGTTGGCTGCATAATTTTATGCAAGATTTCCGACTGCAATTCGGGCGGGCAGAGAGGTGTTGGTGCGTAGGCGCCCATGCCACCTGTGTTGGGTCCCTGGTCAGCATCCAGCAATCGTTTATGGTCTTGAGCAGGAGGCATTAGCGACAGGTTTTGTCCATCGCAAAAAGCCAGCAGCGATACTTCCTCTCCCTGTAAGCGCTCTTCGATGACCACCTGCTCTCCGGCTTTGCCGAAGGTATGCTCCACCAACATATCCTTCACTGCCGCTTTGGCTTCTTCCGAGTTCTGAGGAATGATGACCCCTTTGCCGGCTGCCAGACCGGAGGCCTTGATTACCACCGGATAATCTACTCGGTCAAGGTAAGATAATGCAGCATTGGCTTGGTCGAAGACTTCGAAGCGGGCTGTGGGGATATGGAAGCGCCGCATGAATTGTTTGGCGTAGGTTTTCGAGGTTTCGATCCGCGCAGCAGCTTGAGATGGTCCAAAGACAGCAACACCCGCTGCAGTTAGAGCATCTGCCAAGCCTGCTTCGAGGGCTGCTTCAGGTCCTACCACCACCAGGTTGATGTGATTGGCGCGAGAAAATTCCACGATATGAGGGATATCGGTGACGGATATGCTAACATTTTTCCCCACCTGAGCTGTACCCGGATTTCCCGGGGCGGTCCACAATGCAGATAATCGGGGCGATTGAGCCAGCTTCCAAGCCAGGGCATGTTCTCGCCCACCCGAACCAACCAAAAGCACATTCATTCGCACCTGGCTACCTTCCCATCACGCGAATATCTTCGATGCACGTTTCAAACCCCGTTTTGACCATCCCTGATGGAACTGGCAGCGGGTAGCAGCCTGTGAAACAAGCGTTGCAGTATCCCTCGCTTCTGCCGATGGCAGCCATCATTTTTTCCAAAGTCAGAAAAATCAGGCTATCGGCTCCGATTTGTGCTCTAATTTCTTCCACACTGTGCGAATTGGCGATTAGATCCCCATGGGTACCCATATCCACCCCCATAAAGCACGGGTAAGGAATAGGCGGGCAGGTAATCCGTAAATGCACTTCTTTTGCCCCTGCATCCCGTAGAAGCTGGATGAGTGGAGCAATCGTATTGCCGCGCACCAGGCTATCATCGATGACCACCACCCGTTGATCGCGTACCTTTTCGTAAATGACCGAATATTTTAGAGCAACGCCTTGCTTGCGCAGGGCATCGGTTGGCTCGATGAACGTGCGACCGATATAGCGATTCTTGATGAACCCATCTTCATAAGGGATACCGGTCGTTTGCGAAAATCCCATCGCGGCGGGGATCGACGAATCGGGTACCGGAATGACCACATCGGCATCCACAGATGCCTCTTCTGCTAATGCCTTACCCAGGTTATATCGCATCTGGTGGACGCTGCGTCCATCCCAAATATTATCCTGTCGGGAAAAATAGATAGTCTCGAAAGTGCATAAAGCCGTGGGTTCAGCCGTAGGAATAGCTTGCTCCACGCGCAGGGCGGTATTGCTCAAGGCGATGATTTCACCGGGTTTAACTTCCCGAATGCCCAAACAACCCAATGAATTCAAGGCTCCCGACTCCGAAGCAGCAGCATGCCCCCCAGACGGCAGCATCCCCACGCTCAAGGGGCGAAATCCCCATGGATCACGCGCCACAAATACTTCGTCGATAGTTAATACGACCAGGGAGTAGGCACCCTGCCAGCACAACATGGCATTCTTCAACCTTTCGAAAGTATTTGCTCCCGATGCTCCTGCTAATGTCTGGGCGATTAATTCGGTATCCGAAGAAGAAACCAAACCGACGCCATTCTCTAACAATTTTTGACGCAGTTCGGCCGAATTGACCAGGTTGCCGTTATGGGCAACGGCAATTGGGCCATAACGGGTTTCCAGCAGGAAAGGCTGAGCATTGCGGGCTGTCGATGAGCCGGTCGTGGAATAGCGGTTGTGACCGATGGCGAAATTGCCGGTCAAGGGGGCAAGGGTCGCGGGTGTGAACACCTGTGAAACCAGCCCTAAATCTTTATGGATACGGATGGTAGACCCATCCGAAACGGCTATCCCGGCTGCTTCCTGCCCACGGTGCTGCAGCGCAAATAAGGCATAGAATGCCATCTTGGAAACATCTTCATTTGGCGCATAGATGGCAACTACGCCGCATTCTTCATGGGGGTGTTCATCCAATGACGAGAATTGTAATTCATCGGTTTTGAGAGGCGTCATCATCAATCACCTTCTTTACTTGTTGCTGTTGAAAAGCTAACACCTGCTGGTGCACTTGTGCATCGACCAAACCCAATATCTTGGCTGCCAGCAAGGCTGCGTTAGCAGGCTCTAAAACCA
>JBDKUB010000558.1:0-4073 GCA_039679915.1 Anaerolineaceae bacterium | reverse complement strand
AAGTTGGGTAAAGATACTCTCGTCGAAGTCACTGAATTTACGAAACCCTGCGCCATGATTATGGGCTCGTTTAAAGATGGCGATATCATGCGCATTTCACAAGTGCAGCATCCAGGCTGGTCGCGAGTTTACGCCAAGGTTCTTTCGCCGGGGCAAGTTGCCATAGGCGATGAGGTGAAAATCGTAAGCTGAATTAAAGAGGTTTTTTGCTTGGGATACCTACATGCCGGGGATATTGAACAGGGGTGGCGGCTACCTTTTCGATTACGACCAGGTAACGTTCGTCGACTACACCGGGCAGAGTGATGGGTTCCAATCGGTTCAATCTTCCCCCCAGCAGGTGGATGGCTCGATCAGCAGCATGGGCTTCAGCGATAGCACTTTCCCCTTTCATGGCAATGACGCCGCCGCCAATATGCGCTAAAGGCAGCAGATACTCGACCAACGTAGGCAGAGATGCCACGGCTCTGGCGACGACCCAATCGAATTTTTCTCGATATTTTGGCAATTTGCCAATTGTTTCCGCTCGTTCTTGAACGACTTCCACGTTATCTAAAGCCAACGATTTTACAATATGCCGGCAAAAATTTGCTTTTTTACCAACCGATTCGACCAGCGTCAATTGGAGCTGCGGACAGGCAATTTTTAGAGGGATACCCGGAAATCCGGCTCCGGTTCCAACATCGATCAACCGTTCAGAGGGTTTTTCGCGCATCACGATAAGGCAGGTCAAGGAATCGAGAAAATGTTTGATCCGTATTTTTTCCGGTTCCTGGATAGCGGTGAGGTTATATAAAGAATTCCATTCTAATAATTCTTTCTCGTATTTTTTCAATATATTTAATTGCTCGGTGGATAGCGAGACCCCGATCATCATTTTAGCTAGCCGCGCCAAATTGTTCATTGGTCTGATTATACCTTTTGCTTAAGTAATCCACAAACTAAGGCACTGTCAAACATTATTCTAAATTTTGGATTTTCTTGATTTATTTGACCTCAATCTCACTGAGGCTTTCCTGAAAGAAAATTGTATCCCCGAGCGAGGCGAAGAGTCTTCTCGTAATTATGTTTAGATTAAATAAAAAAATAACGACTGAAGTCGTTACTACGATTTTATCGGGAAGATAATGATGAGAGGGAAATGTTGAGTATTATTTTTCATGCCCCCCTGTCCTGCGGACGGAATTGTCCTAAAAGAAGGCTGTCACCTCGAGCTAAGCGAGAGTTCTTTTCATATTTATGCTAAGATGTCTCGCTTCGCTCGACATGACATATATGACTTTTTGGATAGCCCCAGAGGAGGACTATCCAATGATTCATATAAAAAAATTTTCTATATTAAGGGATTTTAGCAACCCCAACATTTATGCTCTCCGCGTTCAAGATTACACCGAGGGCGTTCCGCCGGTTGGAGGTTCCGAGGATTTAATTTGGCTGGAATTTTTATCCTTGCGGTTCGCCTTGTTCCGTCTCATCTTGCGGATTAAAGCTCTAATTGGCAGGAAGAAAACTACAAAGAGGACGAGTAAGATGGGTAGAATGAAGATAATCAGCCAGATTACAATATTGGCAAGCACCTTCAATGTGTTGATCAAAGCCTGGATGGCATCTTTCGCCACCCCAACCGGCTGCCAGCCGCCGATGGTCAGTGGTTGCACAGCCTCATTCGCCAAGATGTCCACACTGATAGCTGAAAGTGCAGCGGCTTCGTCATAATATTTGATTTGTCCTTTTACCACCTCGATTTGTTCTCGAATGCTAACCAATTGATTGTAAACCGCCAGGACATCTTCTGTGCGTACTGCTTCATCCATAATTTTTCGTAACTGCTCCTCAGTGCTTTCCAGGTTGCGTAAACGGGACTGAAGGTCCGTATATTCGCTGGTGATATCCTGGCTATCAATGGATTTGCTCAGCGGTTCTTGATTGCTTTTCTTTTCGATGGCTTGGATGGCTTCGGTTAATTTTTCGGCAGGTATACGGATGGTAATCGTAGCATGAGGCACTTCGATATTATTTTCGGTGGTATATTTGTTCAAATTGGCTGAAACTACATACCCGTTCAATTCGTCTGCCAGAGCGGATATCTCGTCCATGGTTTTAGCGGGGTCATCAACCACGATGCTTAAATTGGCATTTTTTATCACAATGCGTTTGACGTCCTGTTCCGCAGAAGTGACGGCGCCCCCAAAGTTGGCTTCATCCGCTTCCATCATGGTTTGCGGAGCTTCCTGAGGTATAGATCCTAACATTTGGACGTTGGCTGATTCTTCTCTCGATATTTCTGGAGAACGAGCCGAGGCGCATCCGGATAAAAATACCAGGCTGGATAATAAGATAAAAATATTTAACAATTTCTTTGATACAGGAATGGGTTTAAATGATTTATACATTTCGTTTCTCCTATTGTTTATTATTAAGACGTCAAGGAAAATCGATTGGTTCCCGTTACCAGCCAGCCGATAGGCGCTGGATATGCCTGAGAGGTAAACCGGCATCTTCCATCCGTTTTTGAACACTGGGGATATCATAGGCTGTGCGGCGATATTCCCAAGTGTGGGCGTCGGTGTCATAAAGGGCGTATGCGGCGCGTGTGTCGCGATCACGAGGCTGGCCGACCGAGCCGGCATTCAAGATGGCGCGTGGCGATAATTCGATTTTTTCATTGGGATTGGGGATAGATAGTGTAATGGCGTGCTTATCATCTATCATATGGAATATCGATGGAAGATGAGTATGCCCGACAAAACAATAATTGGTTTCGAAATATTTGAAACTGCGCGTTGCCGAATAGGTATCCAAGAGGTATTCCCATACTGGTTGGCGAGGGCTGCCATGAGCTAGCGTAACTTCATCGATGCGAATTTTATCCGCTAAACTTTTTAAAAAATCGATATTGTCTGGGGAAATAACATTTTGTGTCCAGGTGATGGTTTGACGGGCTTCGGGGTTGAAAGCATCCGTATCGATTTGGCTGAGAACAGCCGCATCATGATTTCCTATCAAGCAAATTAAATTAGGCAATTGCCTGATACGGCTGATGCATTCGTCTGGATCAGGACCATAACCAACTAAATCGCCTAAACACCACGCGCCATCGAATTCCCCGACATTAGATAGAACCGCCTCTAGAGCGGTTAGATTGGCGTGGATGTCCGAAATTATCAGATTGAGCATATTTTTTTGATACCAATGTGTGTTTTTGATGTATGAACAATTATACCCGCATCGCTTCCCAAACCTGATACAAACCCAATTTTCCTCCCTGACCATCTGAATAAAAGGAATGCCGAACTGAAAACCCGGTCTCATTTGCCAGTGTTTGCAATTCCGCTTCGCTAAAGTGATGAACGTATCTAAACCCTTGTCCGCCTTGCCGCCAGTCCAGTAAGTAATCACCAACATCCACATCATCATCGTTCAACCCGATCGAGCTCCAGGGTACGATGCGCGAACGTAGACGAGGGCTGTTTAAAAATTGCCAAACGGAAAAAACAAAAGCCGATTGTTTTTCTGAATTATTAATTAAAAGGTGGTGAATTGTGGATAGAAACTGCCGGCGGAGAATCATTCCGGGTAGGTGATGTAGAACGGCAAAACATAATATGAGATTATAGGATAATTCGGGCAATAAAGCCTCCCAACCGGTTGCTGCGAGATCGACCAAAAGGAATTGATATTGATACTGGGTTCGAATGCGGGATTTCGCGATATCCAGTAAATTGGCGCTGACATCGCACCCGATGTATTGCCCTTTAAAATTCGAATTTTCTAAGGTAACTGCCAGTTCGCCATTCCCGCAGCCCAAATCGAGGATATTCGCGTTAGAAGGGAATTTGGCTAATAGATATTGCACACCTGGTTGCAAGCGTAATCGGGTTGCTGAAAATTGGAGCGCAAAGGTCTGGTAAAATTGATGATCGAGAGCTAGTAACTGCTCCACAGTGCTGGTTTTCACATTGTAATTATAAACTTCAAACCGAGTTCATGGATGGTCGATAACGAAGCCTGGTATAGAGCCAGGCAATATTCTCTTGAAAAGCTGGATTTAGCGTGTAAAGTGCTGAACGAGG
>JBDKUB010000286.1:0-5260 GCA_039679915.1 Anaerolineaceae bacterium | reverse complement strand
CTACGATTTTGCTCCAGGTATCTTTGGCGGTTTGAGTCAATATGGGGCTTCCGACACGTTGCATGGACACAGCATGGATATATTGAACAGCAGTGTCGGGTCGGGGCGGAATTTTTACCGAGACACTGAAATAGCCTTTATCATTGGCTGTAAAAGTCCCTAGATTAAGTTTTACCTCGCTGGGAGGAATAAAATAAAGTGACCCTGAGGAATTGGGGTTGAAGTTATATCCTTCGACTTGAATTTCTTTGCGTGGATCGCTACAGGCAGGTGAAAGCACCAGGTAGGGTTTGCTTTTATCACTTTCTTCTGCTACAGGGATTGCACTTTCCGGACAGGGAACATAAATGGGGGCTTTGATAATGGTTTCTACCTGCTGATATTCCAAGAGGTCGGGTTTGGCTAGTGCTCGTAAGACGCGCGTCAAACTTTCCTGCCTTCTCGGAGAATTAATTTCTTTGAAGCTGACCTGGGTCACCTGAAAACCATACGCATATACGACCAGACAAAATAGAATAATCACGCCAAGGCGAATTGACTTACCCATAGAAGGTTTCTTATTCACATTATCCTGCCTTATCCAACCCGTTCAGCGTCTTTGCCGTAAATCTCTTTGAAACGCACGTCGTCTATCTCTTCAGGCAGTCCGTCGAAAACCAGCTTGCCTTCGTTCAGGGCGATAACGCGGTGGGCATAACGATGTACCAGATCTAAAAAGTGCAAGCTGCACAATACGGTTACGCCATCTTCCTTGTTGATCAATTCCAGGTACTGCATAATGCTGTGTGCCAGGACCGGGTCCAGGCTGGCAACCGGTTCATCTGCCAGTATCATGTCTGGATCTTGCATCAGGGCGCGGGCAATGCCCACCCGTTGTTGCTGCCCGCCGCTCAATTCATCGGCTCGTTGGTGGGCTTTTTCAGCAATACCAACCCGATTGAGTTGCTTCATGGCTTTTTCGATATCCTCTTTGGGGAAACGGTTGATTATGCTCCAAGCCGGGTTGACATAACCTAAGCGTCCAGCCAGTACATTAGTGAGTACATTGGAGCGATGCACCAGGTTGAAATGCTGAAAGACCATGCCGATTCTCCGCCGGATGAGCCGCAATTCTTCTTCGGTTGCTGCGGTTATATCCAGGTCATCCCAGAGAATTTTTCCCGAAGTGGGTTCGACAAGGCGGTTGATACAGCGCAATAAGGTCGATTTACCTGATCCGCTTAAACCGATTACAGCCAGAAATTGACCTTGAGGGACTTCGAAACTTACATTATCGAGGGCAAGCACGCCTCCCTCATATATTTTCGTAAGGTTTTGTACTTTCAGCATACCATTAACCTGATTCTATACATAGTAAACAGAAGCCCCGGACTAAACAGATATCCGGGGCTGATTTATCGGTTGATTAATTATTGTCCAAGGCTCTCGAGCGTTACGCCCGCAGCTTCCACCATCTTGCGGACGAAGTCATATTCGGAATCGGTGGCGACATCGATACCTGTCCAATTATAGAAATCCTGGCTGCCGATTGTTTCATTCCAGCCGTCGGTTTGTGAATAGGCAATGAGCGCCTCAGAAATTTGGGCGCGTAATTCTTCCGGAAATTCAGGACCAAATGATAGAGTATCATTAGGAATACCGGGGGAGATGAATGCAATGCGAACCTTCTGGATGACATCCGGAGCTTCGGTGCGGATGTTGGCTCGGGCATCTAGAATTTTCCAACCACCGCACATCAGGGCTTTTTCATCGGCGGTAGGTGCGCAAGAGGCGACCAATTCATCAGGGATATCGGGTGGATCCCCTTCGACCCAGGTTGGTTCACCTTCGGGTTTAAGGGGTGGGGTGTAGAAGGATGTGGAGAAATCGACCTCGCCATTGTAGACTGCCTTGACTGATTGCGGGTGGCCACCGGTTTCCACAGATTCACCCGGTTTTACGCCGGCATCATTCATCATGACAAGCGGGACCATGTAGCCGGAGGTCGAGGCTGGTTCGGTATATCCCCATTTTTTGCCTTCCAGGTCTTGAATGGTTTGAATATCGCTATCGCGAGCTACCAGGAATTGTGCCCAGTAAACCGCGCTGCCATAGCGGACGGCTTTGAAAGCCACATCGACGCCGCATAGTTGATTAGCAAAAACGTAACCCAAAGCCGGGATGAAACCCATGGTATCGGTTGGTGACGCGCACATTTCCTCGATCGTGGCAGGATAAGAACTTGGCACGCTGACTACAAATTCCAAACCGGTGGCTTCTTTCAATGCAGCAGCCATGGATTCGCCGCCAGCAACGATTGTTGCCGCTTCAACAGAAGGCACAAAAAGCACTTTGATAGGATGCTCTGCGGAGCCAATCGCGGGTTCCGGAGTGGCGGTTGGAGGTTCGGGGACGTCTGTTGGCGGAACAGCAGTCGGTTCTTCGGTTGCTTCGACAGGTGGTTCGGTGGGTTGAGCGACCGGTGTGGCTGCCGGCGCACAGGCTGCCAATACGACAGTGGTCATTATTACTACAGCTATCAAGCGAAATATAGTTTTTTTATTCATGTTGTTTCTTCTCCTCAAATTATCGATAATAAAAATTCAAAAATAAATTTACTACAAACTATATTTAAAATTCACCTCCTTCATCGATGCTCTTTACTTTTTAAACGGGCGTATGAGTTTTTTACATCCTTCCCAACAGACTCTAACTCAGTAAAGCAGTCTGTCAAGCATCGTCCGGATTATTAGATAATATAGATCCTACCATCACTTGATTTCATTTCCCACTATGGGAGAAGGGAAGCTCAATCATTAATATATATGAAAAATTATAAAACACAACCTAACCGATATATATTGGATTTTGTAATTATTTTAATATATCAAATTACCCTAATATTTTATTTAACAAGTTATTATATTTTTGAACTTCGCTTAGGCTAACTAATGATAAACTATAGTGAATCTTTTTTCAACGTCGAGGATTTTTATGGATTTCGTTGAACAGCATAAAAATGCATCTAGATTAATTTGTTTAACCCTGGTTTTTATCGTTTATAGCATTATTCTGGTCGCTTGCCAGGGATTACCTAACCTAAACCATGTCGATGACAAATACTTAACGGCTTCACCCACCCTAAAACAGGCAAAAGCGACTTCAACAATTGCTCCAACACCCTCGCTTCAGCCAACCAGTCAATTTCAGGTAGAAGCTTCTGAATTGCATAACCTATCGATAAATTTTTGGCATCCCTGGAATGGGGCTGAGGATGACGCAATCGACCAGTTAGTCGATGAGTTCAACCGGAGCAATGAGTGGAAAATCAAAGTAAGCTCTATCTACCAGGGTGGGTATGATGATATCGAAGAAAAAGTCTACAATGCGATCAATGCTGGGAATTATCCTGATATTGTGGTTGGCTATCCCTTTCAGGCAGCAAATTGGAGCAACGTACGTCAGATTATTCTCGACCTCGATACCTATCGCAACGACTCTGTATGGGGATTGACTGCCGACGATGAAGAAGCTTATTACTCCATCTTTCGTATTGAATCAAAGTCTCCTTCAGGGGGAGGGTTTCCGGCGCAAAGAACAGCCCAATTTCTCATCTACAATAAAACTTGGGCGGAAGAATTGGGTTTCACCAAGGCTCCCACGACGCCTAGCGAGTTGAAATCTCAGGCATGTGCTGCGCACAAAGCGCATTTAAATGACGAGGATACGGAAAACGATACCTTTGGCGGATTGATCATCTCTACCGATTACCCAACAACCCTGGCATGGATCTATGCTTTCGGCGGTGAAATTGTGAAAGAAGATGGCACGGGATATCGATTCAATTCACCCCAAGTCAGTGATGCATTTAAATATTTACGAGCGCTGTATGACGAAGGGTGCGCCTGGGTGAGCGATAATCGACCACCCGTGGCTGAATTTTCGGAGCGAAAAGGATTATTCATTTCTGGGAATCTGGATGTTTTGAGTCTATTGACATCGAGTATGGCTTTGGTCGGTAATGATGATGAATGGGAGGTACTGCCTTTTCCTTCTTCGGTTAATTCGCCCACAATCGAAGTATATGGTCCGGATTACTACATATTGGAATCAACGCCTGCCAAACAATTAGCCAGTTGGATATTTATCAAATGGATGGCGCGTCCTGAAAATCAGGCGAAGTTGATCGAAAAGAATGGAAATTTAGCGCTTCAACCGGCGGTTTTGGAATTAGTCGATAAGGATGAACTTACTTCCCCGCAATGGGAATCGGTTGGCGAATTGATAGCTTATGCAAAACCCGAACCGGCTTTACCTTCATGGGGTGTCGTCCGCTGGGCAGTGGGTGATGCCACTACGCAACTTTTTCAATGGTATTTCAAATCCGATCAAATTCCCGGATTAGTTAAGTTGCTCGATGATACCGGCGAGAATTTACATAAGGCGACTCATTGAATTGGATGATTCTCAATTGCAGGGTAGAAAGGAAAATGGGTAGTATTTACCTTTTTTATGGACGAACTTCCAGCAGTAGTAATTTATACGGATGGCGCTTGTATTCCCAACCCCGGTTCTGGAGGTTGGGCAGCATTACTGCGATACGGTAAAGCCGAAAAAATATTGACCGGTTCAAATCCACAAACGACCAATAACCAAATGGAATTAACCGCTGCCATTCAAGCGTTACAGGCACTTAAACAACCATGCCAGGTGGATTTCTATACCGATTCGGATTATCTAAAGCGTGGCATCACTGAGTGGATACCAGCCTGGAAAAAGCGAAATTGGCGCCGTAAAGGGGGTGGGCTTGCCAACACGGAGCTCTGGCAACAACTCGATAAGGCGATTACCCTACATCAAATCAACTGGCATTGGGTGAAAGGGCATTCTGGCAATAAGGATAATGAGCTGGTCGACCGCCTAGCGCAGAAAGCGGCGCAGAAAAATTAGGTTAAATAATAGATTTCAGGTTTTTTGACAGGAGGTTGAAATGTCTCACTATGAAACGATCTTAAGTGAAGTGATCGACAAAACCGGTCTGATCAGATTGAATCGCCCACAAGCGCTCAATGCGCTGAACAATACTTTATTGCGTGAATTGATGGAGGCACTGGCACAATACGATCAAGATACGGATATTCGAGTGATGGTCATCACTGGCAATGAACGGGCTTTCGCGGCTGGCGCCGATATAAAAGAAATGGTGGATGCTTCAGCGGTGGAGATGTTGCAGCGTGATAATATCCATCAATTCGATCGTATGATGGAGATTAAAAAGCCG
>JBDKUB010000102.1:0-4152 GCA_039679915.1 Anaerolineaceae bacterium | reverse complement strand
TTTTGTAATAAATTAATCAGTCGAGCCAATTGGATCATGAGAATAATAAGAGATATGCCAATGATGAACGATTCGGCAGCCATAAAGATGATGAAAATATCCCGTACTTTGGCAGTATCTGTTGACGGTTGAAGTAGACCCCAAATTGCCAAACCGATTACGATGATAAAAAATAAAATAACACAAATGCTAATGATGATGACTCGGCTTTGCTTTGGCGATTCATCTTTATTTGCTTCGGCAGGCGGATTTGTTTCAGGTTCTTGCTCAACATCATAATCATTAGTCATTCTATTATTTTACCATATGTCGAAGACTATTTTTTAAGGGCATATAGATTATTTTTTAGCTTAGATTATTTTGAACTGCAAAGTTCTAGTTTTACAAAGGGATTATGACATTTGTCACTTGAATAATGATACAATAAAATATATAATTTAGTCGATATCGGAAATAAATTGAAAATATAATGTCAAAAATCGACGATATTGACATAAAAATCATCAACTTGCTGATGGAAGATGGCCGAATTCCATGCACTGAAATTGCCCGGAATATCGGAAACATCACTGAACGAAGTGTCCGATATCGTGTCGATCGATTAGTCAAAGAGGGAATTTTACAGGTATGCGGCATCGTTAATCCCAAAGCGGTGGGTTTTACTGTTACTGCAGACGTTTGGATGGTTGTTGATGCGGATTCTATTCTAGAAGTAGCAAAAAAGATGACTGAATTCGAAACAGTTAGTTACGTAGCCTGTGGGATTGGGGAGACTGATGTCAGTGTTCAGGTATTGGGACGTAACAATGAGGAAATCTATCGCTTCATTACTGAGGTCATCGGAAAAGTACCCGGCGTTAGAAAGACCATAACATCTATTGTGCCTTTGGTTCTAAAAGATGTTTACCAATGGCATATACCAAATGTAAAAAATACCTGACAACAAATAAATTTATCCCTGCTATAAACAACTACTGGGAGAATTGGCTATGGTCAAAACAATTAAATATAGTCAATCGTTGCAACAAAGAGCGAAGGAAGTGATTCCTTTGGGAGTCCATTCGAATTTTCGGTATTGGGGAGAGGGCATTACCCCCTATGTTGAAAAGGCAAAAGGCAGCTATTTATGGGATGTCGATGGCAATAAATATATCGATTATCGTTTAGCATTCGGACCTGTCATACTTGGGCATGCATACGAATCCGTCGATGCTTTTGTGCAGAATGAAATGATCAATGGTTTATTATTCGCCATGACCAGCGAATTGGAAATTCAAGTTGCGGAAAAAATTATATCCCTTTGCCCGGCAGTCGAAATGGTCCGTTTTGCCTGTTCTGGGACAGAAGCAACCATGCATGCGCTTCGTCTGGCTAGAGCCTATACTGGCAGAGAAATCATTGTTAAATTCGAAGGAATGTATCATGGGTTTCAAGACTATACCCTCTTCTCGACTTATGCTCCAGTAGAGACATACGGCAATCGCAATAATCCCATTCCCATCCCAGCCAGTTCTGGTATTCCTAAAGCACTCCATAATTTAATTATCACATTGTCATTTAACGATTTCGAAGTATTAGAAAAAACCTTCGATCGTATGGGATATCAAATTGCAGCGGTAATAGCGGAACCTTGTATGGGAAATTGCGGCTGCATAGAACCCGAAAAGGGATTTTTAGAATTAATCCAAGAAAAATGCAAGAAATACGGTGCATTATTTATTTTAGATGAAGTAAAAACTGGTTTTCGAATTGCCCGCGGAGGTGCTCAAGAATAATATCATCTCGATCCTGATTTAGCAACTTATGCTAAAGCCCTTGGCAATGGGTATCCGATTGCAGCTATTGGGGGTAAAAAGGAAATAATGAACATCATCGGTCACGGTGTTGCTCAAGGGGGCACATACAATAATAATAAATGTGGTGTAGCTGCAGCTTACGCTACTTTAGATACCCTTCAAACACAACCCATCATGGAGACTATCGAACGACGTGGTAATTACTTAATGAAAGGCATCAAACAAATATTTGATGATGCTAATATTCCAGCACATATGAGTGGATATCCAGCTATGTTCTCTTTTTCCATTGGAGAAAAGAAGCCGACCAATCAAAGAGAATGGAATAAGAACGATCGAAGGCTTTATTTAGAGATAATCGAAGCTTGCATAGAACAAGGCGTTATGCCCGATCCCGATCCAAGAGAACCATGGTTTTTATGTTATTCCCATTCTGATGAAGATATGGATGAGACATTGAATATTTTCGCCGATGTCGTGAAAAATGTGAAAATCGAACCAAGTAGATAACCTTAAGTATTAGTATTACGAATAGTTGATTAGGAGGTTGGTATGTCAAATCAATCTGATAAGTTGTCAGCCCAGGAAATCGTTGGAAAAAGTCGTGAATATACGTTATTCTCATGGTCGATTCAAGGGAAGACGAATCCAATTCCTGTGGTCGGGGGCGAAGGTGTATATTTTTGGGATGCTAATGGCAAGCGCTATCTCGATTTTTCGTCGCAACTGATGAATTTGAATATTGGTCACCAGAATCCCAAAGTGGTAAAAGCTATCCAAGATCAAGCAGCAAAGTTATCCTTTGCTCATCCAGCGTTTGCAACCGAGCCAAGAGGTTTATTGGGAGAAAAAATTGCAAAAGTTTCACCGGGAAATCTAAAAAAATCTTTTTTCTGTCTGGGTGGTGCTGAAGCTAATGAAAATGCGATAAAGATAGCCAGAGCGTACACTGGCAGACATAAGATCCTTTCCCGCTATCGCTCATATCATGGAGCAACACATGGAGCCATCGCGCTCACCGGTGATTACCGCAGACTTCCGGTCGAGCCAACCATGCCGGGAGTTGTCCACTTCTTGGATCCCTATTGCTACAGGTGCCCATTCGGTTGGACAAGGAAAACTTGCCATCTAGAATGTATCAAACATGTCGAAGAGATTTTAGCTTATGAGGGACCCGACAGAGTAGCAGCAATAGTAATGGAAGGAGTAACTGGTTCAAATGGGTTGATTGTTCCACCTGATGAATATTGGCCTGCTATTCGTGAGATTTGCAATAAATACGGCATATTATTAATTTCTGATGAAGTCATGAGTGGTTGGGGTCGAACAGGTGCCTGGTTTGCGGTCGATCATTGGAATGTAGTGCCCGATATGATCACTACTGCAAAAGGACTTACATCAGGGTATGTGCCGCTTGGGGCTGTGATCGTGTCAGAACCAATCGCAAATTACTTCGAAGACCATATGCTTTGGTGCGGCTTGACTTACAGCGCACATCCCTTAGCCTGTGCTGCGGGAGTAGCCACACTGAAAGTCTATGAAGATGATGGATTAATCGAAAATGCCAGGAATTTAGGCAAGCATTTGGGAGAAAAGCTCGAACAATTGAAAGAATCACATCCTTCTGTAGGCGATGTGAGATATATTGGCTTGTTCTCTGCAATCGAATTGGTAAAAAATCGCCAAACAAAACAACCCTTAGAGCCTTTGAATGAATTGGATGCAAATTTGAAAGCGAATGGTTTATATACATACATAAATCGCCACATTGTTTTCGTTGTGCCACCATTATGTATCAATGAGGCACAGCTTGATGAGGGATTAAAGATAATGGATCAAGCTTTATTAATAACCGATGCAATGGTCGAACAATAACGATAAATCATGGAGAGAATGATGACAGAAATATTCAACTATATAAACAATGAGTGGCAAAAGTCGACTGCGACTGAGTTTATTGATGTTGTCAATCCCGCAACACAGGAATTGCTGGGGAGAACCCCCTTGAGTACTTCTGCTGAGTTAGACAAAGCTGTTCAAGCAGCGGCTGAGGCGGAAAAGGGTTGGAAACATACACCGGTCACTGAACGAGTACAATATTTATTCAAACTCAAAAACCTACTCGAAGAGAATTTCGAGGAGCTATCTCGAATCATAACGATAGAATGTGGAAAAACGCTCGAAGAATCGCGGGGAGAGATGCGGCGGGCAATCGAAAATGTGGAAATAGCGAGTGGAATGCCCATTCTAAACCAGGGGTACATTTCGGAAGATATTGCCCGAGGCATCGATGAGTTTATGATTCGGCAGCCGGTTGGAGTTTGCGCGGGGATCTGTCCGTTCAATTTTCCAGGAA
>JBDKUB010000519.1:0-4766 GCA_039679915.1 Anaerolineaceae bacterium | reverse complement strand
GGCGCCAGCCTGGTCGAAACATTAGATACAAAAGGTACAGATGGATCTAACATTCACCTTGGAGGACCCGAAACAATCACCGGTTACTTTGGAGGTATTGGACAACCCAATGATTATCCACTTAAATGGGTTGATGAATTCTTGTATTACTATACGAATTACGGCATTCGTCAGGTACTAAATGTCAATTCTGGAACTGTTCTGTTAGGCTATTTGTTATATCGGATAGGTATCGATACCGAGTTTAAAATTTCGGTTTACATGGGCAACGATAATCCATATGCCGGTTTATGGACATTAATCGGCGCAAAATTGTTTTCAAGGGATGATGGAACCTCTCCTTTGATCGGCTTTAACTGGAGCAACTCGATCAACAATGAGACAATGGAAATCACGGCTCAATTTAGAAAAGAATTAGGTTTCGAGGATGTGGTTCGTTTCGAGCATCATATAACAGAAACTTATAAAAGCATTGTTCTGCAACCTTATAACCGACGTGATGAATTAATTCAAATTGCCGATCATGTCAAGAATATCTCTGCAAAACACGAGGGCGGCGAACCGGAAATTGAATCGAATCTAAAACACCCCTCCGATATTTTGGATTATTTCCGTGATAAAAGTGAAGTGATTCAATCAGGAGATTGGGATTATCTACTGCAAAACTTCATGGAAAAATTCGAATCAACTAATCGTACCGCACGTGCTTTGACTGAACATGGACTCTCGTTTATTGCAGCTCAAAATTTACATAAATAGTCTGTTGTAGATATCGTGACTAACAATGTAATTGCTTCGGGATTGAATAACTCGAAGTATAAACAGCATTTACAAGAATTAACGGAATCACTGGTCTCGGCCTGGTATGAATCCCTGGTACAAAATTGCCAATCTGTCGAACCGATTGAAAGCAAGTATCAGCTCATTCGCGATATTGGCTTAAAAGTGATTGATATGCTTTGTCAAGAGGAAAGAAACAGTGAAGGCGCTTTTGATATTGGCAAAAGAGTTACTCAATTAAACCTGCTCGATCCAGAAAAATTAGCTTATACACAAGAGTCGTTTTTATCTTTCATAGATAAAAACTTATCCAAAGAAGAATTGCTAACTCTATATCCTCGATTTCTCAGGATAATCGTCGATATTGCCGCAGGGTATACTGCGAGTGTTCGGGAAAACACACTCATAGAGCAGCAGCAAATTCTATCCCTAATCGAAAAAGCGAAAATTGCTGCAGAAGAAGCAAAGTCGCAAATAGAAACTCGCAACAATGCCATTGTCGAGACCATTCCGGAAATTCTTATCATTATCGATGAAGGGGGAAATATCAAATATTATCATGCTGGCTTGGGAATTCCCAAAATCATATCTAAAAATATCGAAGGAATCAATATCAAGCATGTTATCCCAAACGATCTTTATAAAACTTTCGAAGAAACAGCTAAAAAGGCTCATTCCACCGGTAAAATGCAAGTAATCACCACAAGCTTTTCTATTCATAACAATATCCACTATTTCGAAGGACGAATTGTTCCGTATGAAGAGGATAAAATCCTGGCTGTTGTTCGTGACATAACCGATATCGTCGAATTTCAAAATCAAATAAAGATTAATCAAAGCCGTTTACAAGAGATGACAAGACAACTGATATCTGTTCAAGAGTATGAACGACATCAAATCGCCCTTGATTTGCACGATGATGTCCTCTCTCAGTTAGGTGCTTTACTCCTTTTTATTGACGAAACAGAGCTTCCTCAACAATTCCTCGACAATTACCATAAATTAATTGACCAGATAAGAACGACGATCTATAGACTAAGACCTGCCATGTTAAATTATGGGCTTTATCCTGCTCTTGAAGATCATTTTACCTATTTAAAATCCTTCATTAGCCCAAAAATATCTTTGATTACTGACATTCCCCCTAGTACAGTTCGATTCGACCCGGATGTCGAACTTCATCTATTCAGGATCATTCAAGAATCAATTTCGAATGCCATAAAACATTCCCAAGCCGACCAAATAATTATCTCGGGTAATATTGGCTATAATGATGTTTGGTTCACTATCGAAGACAACGGCATTGGTATGCCATATGGTAAAGATATCGATCTCACCAAAGTCTTGGCAAATAATCATTTCGGAATAGCGGGTATGTTCGAAAGGGCAATACTAATTGGGGCAAAAATCTTGTTTAATTCCTTGCCTCCTCAAGGAACTAGAGTGTCGATCACATTAAATCTAATGGACTGATTTTCCCTCTATAATTCTAATTTTTCCATCATCTCAGCTACGGATATATAAACCGGATTGTCGTCTTCTAATTCGATCAAAGGTTTCCCGTTGATATCGAAATCCGATAATTTGGGATCCATTTGGATAATGCCCAGTAATGGAATACCTATTCTTTCTATTCCCGTGTTTAATTCAGGTGGAATCTCTCCTCTTAAACGGTTAATGATCAAATAAGCATGATTTATTTGGATATCCAATTCCTTGCGAAAATCTGCGATGCGATTCGCTGCAACGATACCTCTTTGGGTTGGATCGCTGATAATCAATAAATGATCCACATGCCGAGTCGTCCGCCGGCTAAGGTGTTCCATTCCGGCTTCATTATCGATGACAACATACCGATAATTGTTACTAATCGAATCGATGACCATGCGTAAATTATGATTTACTGCGCAATAGCAACCCGCTCCCTCAGATCTGCCCATGGCTATCAAATCGACACTATTCCCTTCGATGATTGCAGTCCGAATCTGATAATCGAGATAATCGCGCTTGGTAACCCCCCCGGGAAGAGAACCCATCGCAGCACCGCCCATCGCCAGTGATTCTTTCACTTGCTCGAGCATTTCTTCCCGAATATCGCCAACCGTCCAATCAAGTTCCATGCCTAAAACCATATTCAAATTACTGCTGGGGTCTGCGTCAATTGCCAACACCGGATTGCGATGAGTTTTAACCAGATATTTGATAACCATTGCGGCGACTGTAGTTTTTCCCACTCCACCTTTTCCTGCTAATGCAATTGTCGTAGTCATCTTGATTGATATTCCTTGTCGAGATCTTCGTTATTTATTAATCATCTGGTCAAGTTTATCTGCCATTTCATTGGCAGATTGTTTCAATTCGGGGATGTATTCATAAACCGGCAATCCTAACCGATCTGCTTCTTGAACCCGCACATCTAATAATACCCCACCCAAAACCGGCAAGCCTGGAGTTTCGCGATTTATAAAATCCATTTCTTCCGAATTTCGAATTTTATTTCCTACCAACCAAAGTCTGTGTAGCCCAATATCATTTGCCAATTTCTTGATCTGAGCAGCAGTGCCCAAACTGCGCTTGGTAGGCTCGACGACAACCAACATCGCATCCACAAAATCCACGGTAGCGCGCCCTAAATGTTCTACGCCGGCATACATATCGAGAATCAAAACTTCATCTTTTCTGAATAACATATGGGTAAATAATGTCTTCAGCATGGCGCTTTCGGGACAAATACATCCCGATCCGCCAATATCCACCGAACCCATCTCCAATAAACGCACTCCCTTGTACAAAACGCTAAACCGTTCTGGAATATCATCAACTCTGGGGTTGATCGTGAAAAATCCGCCTGTTGTGCCGGGTTTGGCACCGGTTCTTGCATAAATCAAATCATCCAATTCAGCAATGGGTTTTAGCTGTTGTCTTATTTCTTCAGGAAAACCAAGCGCCCCAGCTAAACAAGGTGACGGATCTGCATCCACAGCAAAAACTTGCTTCCCATTATCGGCATATGCTTGGGCTAACAATGCAGCCAATGTTGTCTTTCCCACACCACCTTTACCGGTCACAGCGATTTTCATTTTTCTCCATTTTGCAAATATCCATCATATTTCGGAGGCTAATCAATTCTTCTTTTGTTTTACTTGCGCTCCCTGCGGTGTATCGGCTATCTCGTACCCCAATGAAATGATTTGGTCTCTCAAGGTATCCGCGTCATGCCATCGTTTTTCTTCACGAGCCCGTTGCCTCAATTCGACAAGTTGTTGAACCTCATCAGGAATAATTGTTTCCGCCGGTTTCCAGCTATCCAATTTTAACCCAAATACTTTATCGAATTGAAGAATCGTAGCTTTCTTTGTAGCTGGGTTTAGATTACTTTTCATCAATTCCCAAGTCAAAGCCATGGCACGTGGCATATTTAAATCATCATTAACACAATCCATAAATTGATCCATATACCCATTATCCACTTCACCCGCCTCGCCTAGGTCAAAAACTGAAGACCTCAGCCGCTCCAATGATTTTTGTGAACCATCCATCCCTTCCCACGTGAAGGTCAATTTAGCCCGATAAATAGCGCTGAAGCAAAAGAACCGATAAGCAAGAGGATCATATCCTTTATCGATTAAATCTTGCAGGCGCAAAAAATGCCCACTCGATTTAGACATTTTTTCCTCACCCATTTGCAGAAAATGACCATGCATCCAAAAATTCGCCAGACGGGTGCCATAACATGCTTCGGTTTGCGCAATTTCATTGGGATGATGGACAGGGATATGGTCTTCTCCACCACAGTGAATATCGAAGAACGGACCTAAATACTTAACCGACATGGTCGAGCATTCGATATGCCATCCCGGAAAACCAACTCCCCATGGACTATCCCATTCCATTTGACGTTTTTGTCCCGCAGGGCTGAATTTCCAAAGAGCGAAATCGGTTATATGGCGTTTTTCTCCCATATCAATACGTGTCCCCGCTTGTAA
>JBDKUB010000432.1:0-2180 GCA_039679915.1 Anaerolineaceae bacterium | reverse complement strand
GGTGGGGCAACGAGGCGTTAACGCGCGTGTCCTGGCTCTGGCTGTCGATAGTGCTCAGGTTTACTCAGGAGGTGAATTTTCGCTGGCATATCCTACCGGCGGTAATCTACCGTCCGCCAAACTGGCGTCCTTTACCCACCAATCCGTAAATTGTTCTCGCATGCATTTACCGTTAGTCCTAAAGTCAAACCAATAATACAAGTGCCCATATTTTATAACGTTATAGGGTGTGGGCACTATATTCTCCCCAAACAGACCGCAATACACCGCATATTTCACCCAGAGTAAGGTCGTTCTCAACGCAATGGATAAACACCGGCAGCAGATTTTCATCACTGTTGGCAGCTTTTTCCAAGGTTGTCAGGCACTCATGAACGCGGTTGGCATCTCGACGTTGGCGCAGGGCTTTTAACCGGGCACACTGGGCAGCCTCAACCGCCGGATCGACTTTTAAGCGTTCAAGAGTAATAGTTTCCTCAACCTGATAGGCATTTACCCCGACGACAATGGCTTGTTCTTGCTCGATGGCACGCTGGTACTGGTAAGCTGCCTCTTGAATTTCATTTTGGATATAGCCATTCTCGATAGCTGCCAGCGCCCCGCCCATGGCATCGATCTGCTGCAAATAAGCTTCCGCTCGACGCTCGATCTCATCGGTCAGATATTCCACCAGATACGACCCTGCCAGCGGGTCGATGCTATCCGCAACACCGGATTCATGGGCAATGATCTGCTGCGTTCGCAATGCCAAACGAGCCGATTTTTCGGTAGGTAACCAAAGGGCTTCATCCATACTGTTTGTATGCAGCGATTGGGTGCCTCCCATCACCGCCGCCAAAGCCTGCAAAGTCACCCGCACTACATTGTTTTCCGGCTGTTGGGCGGTGAGTGTGGAACCTCCGGTTTGCGTGTGAAAGCGCAGCATCCAAGAACGCGGGTTTTGGGCGCCAAAGCGCTGGCGCATAATCTTTGCCCATAGACGACGGGCAGCCCGGAATTTAGCTACTTCTTCGAACAAATTGTTGTGGGCGTTGAAGAAAAAGGAAAGTTGGCTGGCAAAATCATCCACATTCAAACCGCTATCAATGGCAGCCTGAACATAGGTAATGGCATTGGCAAGGGTAAACGCCACCTCCTGAACCGCGGTCGAGCCGGCTTCACGGATGTGATACCCGGAAATACTGATCGTGTTCCAATGGGGGATTTCTGCCTGACAGTAACGGAAAGAATCGGTGATCAGGCGCAATGAAGGACGGGGTGGGAAGATGTAAGTACCCCGGGCGATGTATTCTTTGAGAATATCGTTTTGGATGGTGCCCCGTAACTGGTGGATATCCACACCCTGCCGACGGGCGACGGCGATGTACATAGCCAGCAAAATAGCTGCCGGGGCATTGATGGTCATGCTAGTAGAGACTTTATCCAGGGGGATTCCGCGGAACATGATTTCCAGGTCCTCCAGGGATGAGATTGCCACACCTACCCGTCCTACTTCTCCCAGAGCAATAGGATCATCGGAGTCATATCCGATTTGAGTGGGTAAATCGAATGCAATCGAGAGTCCGGTTTGGCCATGTTCCAAAAGGTAGCGGTAACGGCGGTTGGATTCTTCAGCAGAGGCATACCCGGCATATTGGCGCATTGTCCACAGTCGACCGCGGTACATGCTAGGCTGCACGCCGCGGGTGAAAGGAAACTCCCCGGGAAAGCCTAATTGGTCCATATAATCCAGGTCATCATCAGGAGGAGGAAGCACCCGTGGGATGGGAATGCCGGAGGTGGTTTGGAATTCAGGCTTACGTTCCGGATAACGATTCAGGGCAGGGTTGAGCGTCTGTTCCTGCCAACGAGAAAATTCAGATTCTAATGTCATAATGCGTCACCTTAATTATTTTCATTGTTAAATAAATTTACCTATATGAATGTAAGTAAATCTTCATCTGCCTTTATTCTCTTCCTTTACTCCGAGTAGAAGAAATTTCTATTCAAATCAATACCCATTCAATCTTTTAGGGAAAAAAGCTATGAGAAAAGATTGTTATCAGCCATCAATTGACAAAAAGTAATCATTTGTATTATAAAACGAATATTAAAGCTCGCAGGTTTGCTCATTGGCATTAGACCGCTAAGCTAAGCTGCCTTTTGATTTGGGTGGGCATCACCTGAAGGTTTTCTTCGGT
>JBDKUB010000404.1:0-10118 GCA_039679915.1 Anaerolineaceae bacterium | reverse complement strand
GAAGGGGGTGTTTGAGGGCTAAATCGAAATTCCGCTGCCATAATTCCA
Organism: Anaerolineaceae bacterium; assembly: GCA_039679915.1. Classification (GTDB taxonomy): domain Bacteria; phylum Chloroflexota; class Anaerolineae; order Anaerolineales; family UBA4823; genus JAAZNS01. The sequence continues at coordinate 10,070 of JBDKUB010000404.1, read as the reverse complement.
GGCGGGCATTACTACCCTCGTTGATATTCGCTACGACAATTCGCTGGTATAGACTATCGAAATGGATGCCCACATAGATCAAGCCAATGACGCAAAGGAATGCAAACAGCTTGCGCGAACGGAAAAAAGTAATCACTACACAGGTCACCCCTAATGGCAGCCAACCGGAAAGCCAGAATGCCTCTATAATGAATGTCCAGTAGACGGTAAGGGCTACAAGTCCAAGCAATGCCAAACGGGTGAATTTCGACAGGCGGTCATCGAACAATGCCATAGCGTAAGCGATACCCGCCGACCAGGTAACAAAGAGCCCTCGGGAGCCATTGAAATACATCCGGTAGATCGGTAAATCGAGCATGTTCCCCAGGCAGACGATGACGCCCAATCCAATAATCGTCCATGCCAAACGCTTAAGCCAGGCGATTTCTTTGATATGGTTAGCCACAAATAGCGCCATCAACGGTAATAAAATATTTACCGCCAGAGCTGCTAACTGCACCATAGGAAAAGATTCCCACACCACTAACAAGGGGTCGCGGGCAACCAGGCTCCAAAAATAAGCCAAAATGGAGACACTAATGAAAGCCAGGATTGGTTTTTGAATCGGAGTGGAGATCAACTTCGTTTGTTTATCGGTCAATAATTGCAGTATCCACAATCCTATTAAAACCACGCTAAGCAGCAAACTGACAACAATCCGGCTTTGTGTACCGGTTGGCAGGGTAAAAAAGTTGACCAATCCCGCAGCGAGCATCACCATAACAATACCATTCTCATAGCGCCCGCCGCGATAAAAAATAACTCCTACCAACAAGATAATGCAACCAGCCAGTGCTAAGTTGAATGCAGTCTCGGAGCGGTTTGCAATCCAACCCGATATCAATGCTGCAAATACAACCCCTACCGTAATGAGTATTTTAAAAAGCAGTATCCGTTTGTCCCTGATGAATTGGAAGCTTTTCACATACCACGACGCCAGATGCACTTTAATCCTTCTTTGTCACGAGCTGCTCGACGAACTCGCACAATCGAGCACCGATTTTATCCCAATCATAGTATTCTGTAATCGTTTGTTTCCCATTCGCACTATGCGATTCCCGTAGGAGGGTATCGTCCAACAGGCGCAAGGTCTGTGCTGCAAAATCGGAAGCGGAGTTTGCCAGCAAGAAGTCATGCCCATCCTTCAATTCCAATCCCTCGGCACCTTTACGGGTAGCGACCACCGGTGTTCCGATTGCCAGCGATTCGAGTATTTTATAACGCGTCCCACCGCCAAGACGCAGGGGAACCACGCTGGCCCAACTCCGAGCCACCGCCGGGCGAATGTCATCCAGATGGCCCAAGAAAGTTACCCCCGGCTGATTGATCAGCCCCTCCAGGCTTACACCCTCTGTAGAGCCGGTAATAGCCAATTCGACCGAGGGATGGTTTTGCCTGATTTCCGAGAAGATATCTCTGATAAAAAAGGTTACAGCATCGAGGTTGGCAAGGTAGGTTAATGCACCGCTGAAAATCAGTGTATCGGGGATGGGTGCGTCATAATCACCCCTCCGGTAATCTTCGAGTGCCACACCATTGGGAATGATTTGCACCGGTGGTATGCCATTGCGCTGATTTTGGGGAAAGATGAATCCTTCCAAAATCTCCCTTTCACGAGACGAAACCACAGTGCAACCATTGAATTGAAGCAGCAAATGGTGCATGTAATTAACCCATTTCCTCCACATCAGAGTGGGTCTTAGCCTTTGAGCCGAGGTCGCTGCATTCGATGATTGTTCGTAAAGCGAAGCCAATTCCACCTCTTCGATTATCTTCGCCACGCCTTGCAGCGGCAGGACATAAGCAGCCATATCGATTTGAGAAGCAATCACCAGTTGAGGGTGGTTTTCTTTGAAGGTTTGGATGACCAAATGCTGCATTTCCTTGTCGTATGTGTCGATGACTGAGCGCGGTCGCGGGGAAAATAAACCGAGAATACCTTTCAGACGGTGAGGTTGATATGGTCGATAGGATGTAAACACAACCGAACGGCAATAGCAACGCAGTTCGTCGACCGATTCGGTTGTCACATCTTCTGTCGCAAAAGAGACCAGATCGACAGTGTGATGTTTTGAAAGCTGACGCAGCAGGTTGAAAACCCGAATTTTCGAACCGTTATCCGCAGGGTAGGGAAACCAGCGCGAGAGGAAGAGAATATTCATTAATCAATCAATAATAGGTTGTTTTACCAAAACGACCGCTCGCAAAATCCATAAGGGCTCTCAGCATGGCTTGCCGCTGAGGGCGTTTATGGCGCCAGCGGGGTTTTATCGTCCAGCTTACCAGGCGTTTTGTGAAATCGAACAGGGTATGAGACCAGGGTTTTAGACCAACCCGAGTTGCTTTCAAAAAAAGTAAACGGTTGCGGGTCATGTAATAATGCACCATAGGGGAGGCTTCCCGTTTTTCGGGGGATATTTTATGCCATATCTTTGCCTGAGGAACATGCAAAATACGATATCCATAGCGGGCGCTGCGCACACACCATTCCGTTTCTTCGTAGTATGCGAAGAAACGTTCGTCCAAATTTCCCACAGTCTGCACCATCGACATTTTTACCAAGAGCGCGCAGCCGCTGATGAAATCCACCGCGCGAGGCGCAACCCCAAATTGCCCGGCATCCGCCTCGTCGATTCCTATCATCTGGGTATCACCGCACTGCCAATCGATTTCTCCGCCGGCTGACCATAAAGTTTGGGGGTGGTCGTAATAATATATAGAGGGACCGGCTATGCCAGCTTTATCATCGGTGTTCAGAGCTTCAACCAGATGCTGTAAAAAATCCGGCTCGATAGTGGTATCTGCATTGAGCAGCAAGGTATATTCGATACCTTGTTCAAGGGCGTAAGTTAATCCCAGGTTATTCCCGCCGGTAAAACCGAGGTTACTGCCTGCCTCGAAGAGCAATACCTCAGGATATTTTGTACGGATTTCATTTGCCGGATTCTCAGATGAGCCGTTATCGACCACCAACGTTTTAAAATTGGAATAGCTCAATTGTTTTAAGGACTCCAGACACGCCAGAGTATCCTGGAGGCTGTTCCAATTGATAATCACGATCAAAACAGATGGGGCAACTGAGAGCGGCAATTGAATTTTATGATATTAGCTTTTCGGTAATGAGGTTTGCGAAGGAAGATTTCTATCCAATGTCGAATCAATTTCCAAGTTGCGGTAGCGCATGCGTATCTCGAAAACCCGTAAGGCGGCTTCCAATTTCACCCTCATCGACATCTTACTTTGCCCAATCCGTCGGTCTTCGAAATAAATGGGAATTTCCCGAATGCGCAACCCGAGTTTTTCCGCCAGGTAGCACATTTCAACTTGAAAGATATAGCCATTGGAGCGCACCATCTCCAGGCGCATCCGATTCAGGGCTTCTGCCCGCCAGCATTTAAAACCGGCTGTAGCGTCTTTAGTGTGTGTGCTTAGAATCAAATGAATCCAAACTGAGTTAGCCCACCAGCTTAAAAACCAGCGTCCCCAGCTCCAACGTTCATCCAATCGTCCCCCTTTTACATAACGAGAACCAACCACCACATCATAATCCGTAATCTCCTCAAGGAAAGTGGGGATGTAATTTGGTGAATGTGAAAAATCGGCGTCCATTTGAATAATAAAATCGGCGCCGCGCTCCAATCCCCATTGGAACCCCTGGATATAAGCTGTGCCTAAACCTTGTTTACCCTGTCGGTGCAGGATATGAAAGCGGTTCGGATATTTTTCCACAAGGGCATCAGCCACCCGGCCAGTGCCGTCGGGAGAATTATCATCGACAATCAAAATTTCCAATCCGGAGATATTCAAATCGAATATAGCAGCCGATATAGACGGCAGATTATCGGCTTCGTTATAAGTAGGAATGACTACCAGGGTTTTTAACATGGCTTGCTCTCTTATGTGGGCTTTGTTTTTTAGTCTATGACGCGATATAGAGATATATTACTATTAACGGATAATATCAGCGTAGATGCTTTCTAACTCATCAATTTCCTGGGAGAGGCCTTTTACGGGTGGAATGCCAGCCTGTAATCGGCGTACCACATCAGGTTCATCCAGCAACCTCTGAATCTGATTTGCCAGATCTTGGGTATTGCCCGGTGAAAATAATAATCCGTTTTCGTCATGCTGCACCAATTCTGCCATCCCGCCCAGGTTGGAGGCAATGACCGGGGTGCGGTGAGCAAAGCATTCCAGGATGATATTAGGGCTATTTTCGTACCAAAGGGAAGGCATAACGACTATATCCACTTCTTGTAAGATGTGGCTGATTTCCTGTCTTTGATAGCGACCGGCAAAGACAATCCGCGGGTCGTTGCCAGCAATTTGATGCAATCGCTGCGTATACGCCGGGAATGGCGTCTCATCGCCATAGATCGTGAGTTTCAAAGGGGCATTTGGTAGGTGTTTCATAGCTTCCAGCAATACATGAATACCTTTGAGTTGGGTGATCTGCCCCATATAAGCCAGGCGCAGCGAAGAAGAGCTTGTTTTCAAAAGCTTATCCGGAGACAGATCGGGGAAATCTTGACCCTGACGGCAAAACGCCATTCGTTGACGATCGACGCCGGCTTGAACATAAATATCCCCCAGGAATTGGGAAGGATAGATAATCCGATCGACCCTGTTCAAGGTGGATTTTAAAAAGTCAAGCCGCGTTTGCACCTGACGAATCTTGGTAGTTTGACGGCGCCAATATGCTTCCATTAAAGCGGGAAAGATTTTCGCCGGTATGCGGTAACGCCGGCTTGTTTCGCCCAAACAGCGAGCGCAGATTACCGGATTGGTCGGTAGGGTGGATAGGCTGCCATCGCTGCGCTGCAATGTAATACGAGGACAGAGAAACCAAAAATCGGTAAGGGTTAGAACGGTAGGTGTATTGTTTTGGTACGCGCCAAGCAGTGTACTGGCACTGAGCAAATACCCGCCGATTAAGTGAAACACATGCGGATTTTCTTCACGCAGGATAGTTTCGAGTTGCTGTTGAATCCAGGGATTGTTATACTCAAAAGTAACCCGGTCGGTTACCTTCGACAAATTGAAAGAAAGGCGTCGAACTGAAATGCCCTGATAGGTATCATCTTCCCAAACAGCGCCCTGGTCAGGACCGCGATCGACATGCTCAACGCAAATTACTTTTATCTGATGATTGCGCTGTTGTAAAGCAGTGGCGGTGCGCAAAGCACGTTGTTCAGCACCACCGGAGTAGTGTGGAGGAAAATGATGGACACCGATCATTATTTTCATTCAACCACGAGATTCGCTTTTCTTATATGCTTTTCAAACGATTGGGGCTGAAGGTTCTTCTCAATATAGAAGTCAATAAATTCAGCTCATCACTCGTGACTAATCTTAAGCCCCAAGCCAGTGCCGTAAAGACCAAGACGCCAAGACCGATTTGGAGGAACAAATTCCAACCCCTTACCAACCAAACCGCCAATCCCATCAACCCAGAAGCTGCGGTGAGGCGAGAGAGGAAACTCAATATATTAGGAAAGTGCAATTCATCCCGTAACAAAAAATAGAATTGAATCGCAGTGATGAAATCGGTGATGACCGTAACCAACGCTGCGCCCACCAATCCATAACGAGGAATGGCATAAAGATTTAAAACGACATTATTAAAGGCGCTCAAACCGTAAATGCGGGCTGCAGCATTCTCGCGTCGAATAATGGTAGTCATATTTCCACAAAAGCTATCATACATAAAAAGAGGTAAATCCCAAATCAATATTTGTAAACCAAAAGCCCCGGGTAAGTATTCGGGTGTATAAAGAAATTTAAAGAGAGGAAAAGCAGTCAGATAGCCGCCCACCGTCAACGGGAATGAAATGGTCAGCATTATTTTAACCGTCCGGTAATACCACAGTTCGGTTGTTTGGGGATCGTTAACATGGGTGCGTGCCAAAGATGGCACCACGGCTGTATTAAAGCCTCCAGCAAAGAACATCAAAGAAAATATCAGGCTATACGCCACATTGTACCAACCAACGATATATTCCGGCTCGAAACGGGAAAGCATGAGAGTATCCACGTGAAAAGATATCGAAAGCATTAAAGAGATAACACTGAAAGGTAAACCGCCGCGTATAAGCCCAATCCAACTATGTGGATCAAGTCGCACCGGTAGCAGCGAGATCTTTTGTTGCTTCAAACTCCATATAGCCAATCCAATTTGGGCAGGTATTCCTAGCAAGGTAGCTACAATCAGGGATATAAACCCCATATCCATGAGCATAAAGATGGTGCCCAGGATTAGAAAAACCACCCTCCCCAGAATATTCATAAAGCTGATTGAATCTAAGCGTTCTCGAGCCATCAGGACAGCAGCTAATGGCGCTTGAAAGGCAGCCAGTAAAAAGCTCCAGGTGTAAACAAAAATACCTAAAACCAAGTATTGAGAATACCCCATGCCATAAGCCAATAAGGTAATACCAATCATGCCGATTAGTGCCAATATCAAACGCACGACCACCAGGTTCCAGAATAATTTCCCCATCTTACTGGCATCCTGCGCCATTTCCCGCATGGCATATTGGGTGACACCCAGCTCCGCAAATATTTGAAATACACCCACAAACCCCAATACAATCGAATATTGCCCAAAACGATCATCACCTAGCCTGCGTATCACATAGATGCTGAACAAAAAATTCAACGCCTTGATGGCAATATCGCCCAGGGTTATATATATTGAATTTTTAAATATAATTTCACCCACCTTTTCGGAGGGTGAATTTATCGACATAGAAGTATCATCCATCATGGTCGAATTATCTTTAATCCATAAAACGGCGCAGCATCATTTCATAAGTCATGATGGGTGCGATTTTTCCGATCGTCCATTCTTCCAAACCAGATTGATGGCGTTCCCAAATGGACTGAATGAATGCTGGATTAAAGATACCATGTTCCTTTACTGAGGGGTGGAATAAAATGCTTTCACCCCATGATTTCAAATCATTGCGCAAATAATTTTCATAATCCGCGTAAAGTGTGTCCGGTTTTGGATGTATCCCCATAGCTTTTCGAACACGGCGCATTGCTTTTATATAGGAAGCATGGGTTCCGCGAATGATTTCGTTCGAGGTCGGTAGAAATTGATCGTGGTCATAAGGAATCAAAGCCAACCTCGGCAGCTCATGGTGGAGTATTGCCCGGTAGAATTTACTTTGCCACCGAATTTCGATGGGTAATGAAAATATAAAATCGATCAAATCATAATCGAAGAACGGAAAGCGAACTTCAATATGCGATCGCATCACCGTAATCATATTATTGGTCAATCGACCGGTATGATTGATTAGAAAAAACAAGTGCGCGCGCAGGTCTTTTCGATATTGTTGATAGGTTTCAAATTCTGTTCTAAAGGATTCGAATGCCAATCCACGAACCTGCTTTAATAGGGGTTCAGTATACAAAAACATTTCTTCCGCTTCAGTGATAGAAGGCCAGGTTCTTTTTTGATTAAATTCCCAAAATATAAAGGATATTATTGAAATATCATTAATTAAACGCGCCATCATCCCATTATCATTTTCATAATGCCCAATGACCGTACCACCATCCCAGCCGGTTAAGTTCACATCCATCCATTGACGAGCATCAGGCAGCGCACTAATACCGTGCATGTGAACCCAACTATGGTAGCCTTCGGTCAATTCCAGATGATAACCGGCATTTTCCTCCACCCATTTTCCACTCGTAAGATCAAACCAATGATTTTCACTCCCCACAGCCCGCGCAATTCGCCGGGCATATCTCACATCCCGGCAATCCTCAGGACCCCAGGTAACGGATGCCATCGGGCGACGCTTCGATAACCCCAAAATCGTGCGCGAATCCATCCCCCCACTCAAAAATACCCCCGGCCGGTATTCATCACCCGATAGCCGCTTGACCGAGCACCGTAACAACCTGCCCGTTTCCTCGACCGCTTCATCCAATGAAATCTTTGGACAATATTCTATCTCGCTGAATGACCAATAAGGTTTGACAAAGTATTCACTACGCTCCAGGTCGTAAATAAGAAGTGAAGCGTGGGGAAGAAATTCTATATTTTCGAAAAATGTCCGTTTTCCCAACAAATGTTGAAAGCGCATATATTGGGCAAGGGCAGTGAAATCTAATTTCTTTTCAATCGTATGATCACATAGTATCCCTTTTATTTCTGGGGCAAATATGAAGGGTGATCTTTGGCTGGTGTAATATAGCGGATATAAGCCAAACCGGTCGTTGGTAATGATGAGCTTTTTTTGTTTTCTATCCAATAACGCAATGATAAATGCGCCATTCAAGTAGCGTGAAAAATCTTCCCCATATTTTTCGTAATATGATAAAGCTATTCTTTCATGATGGGTCGGAATTGTTTCACCGTTTTTACACATCTCCGGGTTGTAAAATTCACCCGCCATAACCAATCCAATGCTTTGATCGGCGTTCCAGATTGGCTGCTTATCCTTATTGAAAATGCCAATCCCAATGCGACCGAAAGAAATGCCCAGTTCACGATCCGCATAGGTTTCTGCAACATACCATTCATGATGACTCATCACCTTTGCCATATCGGATGTTAGGACACCCGCATCGTATTTTTCACCACTAACAACACCAAATACACCGCTCATAATTATTTTGACAAGTCCTAATGATTGATAAGATTATTCTTGAAAAATCATCTTCTATAGATGATATCGGACATTTAAAATAACAAAATTTTTTGCCTTATCATTTGGAGGTAAATTAGGCAATATTGTTTATACCAAATATTTTTATCCAAAGAGAAGATGGTAGTAAACCTTGTTCGACCTTTTTGATAGAAATACACCAAGCCAATAGGGTAATCCGAATCCACAAATGAATAGCAGAGGTAAGTACAGGTAGGGAATATACACCAACGCCGGCACAGTATACTTAACGATCCGAAATACGGTCAATAGAATGAGAGGGTGAGCCAAATATATCCCTAAGGATTTAAGCCCGATATCGACCAATTGGCGCTGATAAGGTAAATACCGCTCGCCAACCGATAATAAAAAGAATATACATGCGATAGCATAAATGATTACGGTCAGTGAAAACTGGGATGGATCTAACATTTCGGGAAATCTGCCCAGGGTCTCCATTTCCAAAACCATCAAACATGCAGTCAAAATCACTAGGATTGTTAAAACAATGCGGTTTTTGTCCAGCCAGGGTTTGATTTTATTTAAATTGAGCCCACAAACCACACCAAGCGGAAAATAAATTGCCCACGCCCAAAAGAAAAACATGCTGATGCGGCTGAACCCTTCAATCGTACTTCCTACAGGTATACCCAAGCGGGGAAGATACCATACAATCGAATTAGTCATCTGGATTAGAGCTGAGCCCAAAAGCAATATCCGCCAATTTTTTTGTGCCATATGACAAATCCAGGGTGCCATGAGATAAAATTGGACAACCAGGGGAATAAAATATGCCAGGTTCAAGGCACCTAAAAAACGCTCTATCAATCCGGCTGCTCCCGGCTGAGGTATGATTACAATCGGCAGCCAGGAAACCAGGCTGTGAGCGGTAACCCAGATTATGAAAGGCAATATAAGTGCTTTGATCCATTTACCGATATTGGAATAATTCAATCCCTGGTTGCTCATTTGGGCATATGCCATAAATAATCCAGAAGCAAAGAGGAACACCGGAACATCGAATAGTGTTAAGACATAGATAATTTTCATGATGTGGTAAGTGGGTGATAGAAGAAGATCGGCATTCGAAGCCCATTCGACCCCCGGTACACCTGCCAGTTGCGCTTGACCCAGGTCTACCCAATAGATGGCATGCCCCAGAACAACGGCGATAACTGCCAACCCGCGGATGATGGACATCGTCTTCATCGGTTTTATCCCATTTCTAAAAGGTGTCCGAGATTTGAATCGGTATTTCTCTCAAGTAACTCGTGGTGCGCTTTTTCCTTTCGATATCCGCAATGACCCGCGCCACCTGCCCATCTGATAGACCTAAAGCAGAAGCAATTTCTTGAAAGCTATAGC